>DOEL01000029.1:15022-25486 GCA_003533095.1 Methylophilaceae bacterium
GTTGTAACGATAATAGCGCCTGTGACAGGGACTTTTTGAGATAACGTGAGTTGAATATCACCGGTGCCAGGCGGTAAATCAACAACAAGATAATCAAGTTTATCCCATCTTGTTTCTTTTAAGAGTTGTTCGAGTGTGCCTGTAACCATCGGACCTCGCCACACCATGGGCGTTTCCGTATCTACAAGAAATCCAATCGACATAGCTTGAATGTCGTGAGCTACAATAGGCTCCATTGACTTACCATCTTTACTCTCAGGTTTTGAGTGTATCCCTAGCATTTGAGGTTGGCTTGGGCCATAAATATCAGCATCTAAAATGCCTACGCGAGCGCCTTCAGCTGATAAAGCTAAAGCGAGATTAACTGCGGTTGTAGACTTTCCTACGCCACCTTTACCTGAGGCAACAGCAATAATGTTCTTAACACCAGGAATAAGCGCTATGCCTTTTTGAGCCGCATGGGATGTGATTTTAAAATCAACTTCAATACTTAAATTAACTTCAGGCAGTATTTTTTTAATTTGAGTCGCAATTAAATTTTTGATGTCATTTAATTGGCTTTTAGCTGGATAGCCAAGTAAGACTTTGATATCAATATCATTATCTTTTATTGAAATACTTTTAATAGATTTATCGTTAATGAGGTTGTCGTTTGTATTGGGATCAACAACGTCTTTTAACAGTTCTTTTATTTGATCTTCTGAGTGGGTCATGAGGCAATAATTTTAACCTATCTTAGTTGAGGCGTCATTTGATAGAATAGGGACTTAGTCAAATCAATAAAGTTTCTCAATTCATGCGAAAGATCTTAGTTACTTCAGCCTTGCCGTACGCGAATGGAAGTATTCATTTGGGCCATTTAGTGGAATATATCCAAACTGATATTTGGGTTAGATTTCAAAAATTGCAAGGCCATGAGGCTTATTATGTATGTGCCGATGATACACATGGAACTCCTATTATGCTTAGGGCTGAAAAAGAAGGCATTACGCCGGAAGCACTAATTAAAAAAGTTCATGTAGAGCATTCAAAAGATTTTTCTGATTTTTTTGTAAATTTTGACAATTTTTATTCTACAAACTCTTCTGAAAATTTAGAGCTGTCGCAAACTGTTTATAAAAAACTTAAACAGAATAAAAAGATTTTTACAAAAACCATAGAGCAATTTTACGATCCAGTGAAAGAAATGTTTTTACCTGATCGCTTTATTAAGGGTGAATGTCCTAAATGTCACTCTAAGGATCAATATGGTGATTCATGTGAAGTTTGCGGTGCTACATATGCACCGACTGAATTAATTAATCCTACTTCTTCTGTTTCAGGTTCTGTGCCTATCAGAAAAGAAACGGAACATTATTTCTTTAAACTTTCCGAGTGCGAGACATTTTTAAAAAACTGGACATCCTCTGGGACACTTCAGCAAGAAGCTGCAAATAAAATGAAAGAGTGGTTTAAATCTGGCTTAGCTGATTGGGATATTTCAAGAGATGCCCCTTATTTTGGTTTTGAAATACCTGATGCACCAGGTAAGTATTTTTATGTTTGGCTTGATGCACCCATTGGGTATATGGCGAGCTTTAAAAAGCTTTGTGATGATAAAAAAATAAATTTTGATGAGTTCTGGAACGCAGATTCTAAAACAGAGCTGTATCATTTTATTGGGAAAGATATTCTTTATTTCCATGCATTATTTTGGCCTGCCACTCTAGAATTTTCTGGGTATAGAAAACCCACAAAGATTTTTGCACATGGGTTTCTTACGGTAAATGCAGAGAAGATGTCTAAATCTCGGGGCACCTTCATTACAGCTCGAAGTTACTTAGATCATATTAAGAATCCTGACTATCTTCGATACTATTACGCTGCTAAATTAAATAGCACGATGGAAGATATTGATCTTAATTTGGATGATTTTTTATCTCGAGTGAATAGCGATCTTGTAGGAAAATTTATTAATATCGCAAGTCGAACTTCTGGATTTATTCAAAAATATTTTGAAGGCAAACTTTTTCTTGATGATTCAAAAACTGACCCTGAACATATTGCTATTACGCAAAAATGCAAGGATATTGAAAATGAAATCATGAGTTACTTTGAGTCTAGAGAGTACGGTCGTGCAATTCGAGAGATTATGCGTGTAGCAGATATTACAAATGAATACGTGAATACAAAAGCACCTTGGACACTTGCAAAGGACGATGCTCAACATAAATCAGGTTCAGATTTGCATGTGATATGTAGTAGAAGTCTTGAAGCTTTTAGACGACTTTCTATTTATCTTGCACCTGTATTGCCTAAACTCACTTCTGATATAGCAAAATTTTTTAATGAAAAAGAATTTAAGTCATTTAAAGATCTTGATAAAAAAGATATTACCGTTAACCAGTATCAACACATATTAACTAGAGTTGAAAAGAAAGATATCGACATGATGATTGAATCAAACAAAGAGTCTTTGGACAAAAATAATGAATCCTCGAAAAAGGTAGACGTCGATCAATCGACCATCTCGATTGAAGATTTTATGAAAATTGATTTAAGAGTTGCGCTTATTAAAGAAGCCTCTTTTGTTGAAGGCGCTGACAGTCTTTTAAGATTAAGCTTAGACATTAATGATGGCCGTCCAAGACAAGTTTTTGCAGGTATTAAATCTAAGTACAATCCTGATCAGCTTGTTGGAAAATTAACTGTCATGGTTGCCAATTTAAAACCAAGACAAATGAAATTTGGTTTATCTGAGGGTATGGTGCTTGCTGCAAGCAATGAATCTGAAGGGCCTTTCGTGCTTTATCCAGATCAAGGTGCTAAGCCTGGTATGCGAATTAAATAATTAACCTTGGTTAATTTCTAAATAAATTTTTTCTAGAGTTTTTGAAGGGTCTTTTGATTGCGTAATCGGTCTTCCAATCACGAGATGACTAGATCCTGCTTTGATAGCCTCTAAAGGCGTCATAGTTCTCACTTGATCATTTGCAACATCATCAGCCATTCTTATACCTGGCGTCACGAATAAGAATGTCGGATTAAACTGTTTTTTTAAAAAGTGTAAATCTTTGGCAGAGCAAACAATACCGTGAAGCCCATTTTGTTCAGTTAATTTAGCGAGATGTAAAACTTGATCTTCTAAATTTCTAGATACACCAATTTCTTCTAAAGTTTTTTGATCCATACTTGTCAAAACTGTGACTGCAATAAGAAGTGGTGGCTGTTTGACCTTACTCGTTCCTTCGAGTGCCGCTTCTAACATCTTACTTCCTCCAGAAGCATGAACATTGATCATCCATACACCTAACTGGCTTGCTGCTTCACACGCCTTTTTAACAGTTGTAGGAATGTCATGGAATTTAAGATCTAAAAATACTTTGAAGTTTTTACTGTGCAGGTATTCAACAAAAGCAGGTCCAGTGGCTGTAAATAATTCTTTGCCAACTTTTAAATTACAATAATCTGGACTAAGTTGCGAAACTAAGTTTTTTACATCTTTAAGATTCGCAAAATCAAGAGCTACGGTGACTTTATGCGTTGATGTCATTAACTAATTTCATTCATTTCACTAGGTTCTGCCGGAAGAGCTTCCCAAGCATTACAGGCCGGACATTGCCAATGATGCTGTTTAGCTTTAAAGCCACAACTATTGCATGTAAATAAACGTCGATTACCAATAGCATTTCGAACCGTTTGTTGAATGAGTTGAATATCTTGTTCTTTGTGCTTGCTATTCATAGCCCGCGCTTGAAATAATTGATCTAGTGCTTGAAGACTTGGTTTTCTAATAAGCTCTTTTCGTGCAAGTTCTTCAGCCATTTCAAAACCTTCTAGTTTTAATGTGGCTTCATAGATAACATTAAGCAAAGATCTTAATTTGTAATTTTCGAAGTAAAGATTGAGAAGTGATAAACCTTCTTCAGGTTTTTTAAGTTTCTCAAATGAATTAAGTATTTTGGCAGCAACCAGACCTAAGGACTCTGGATCTTGAAACTCAATTTTTTTCCAGTGATTAATCGCTTTGTTATAATCACCATCTTCTGCATCTAAATCACCAAGTAAAATATTTGCTCGGACACATTTCTTATGAGCGTCGAGAGCATCGTTAAGTGACTTAATTGCTGACTTTTTATCTTTATCTAAAATTGCATTCAGAGCAATTTCACAATGGTAATGGCTAATTTGCAATCTAAATGAAACGCCTGATTCTTTTTCTAATTTTGTAGCCATCTTAATCGCGTTTTGCCACTCACGTTCTTTTACGTAAATTTCAAGTAAAGCATTAGATGCATATTGTTTATATTTTCCAGATTCTAATTTTAGGAATAATTCTTCAGCACGATCAAATAAGCCTGCTTTAAGATAATCTTGAGCTAATTCAGCTTTCACAGATTCTTCTTGTGAAGGATTAAGGTCTCGATTTTCTAATAGATCTAAATGCATATTGATAGCGCGATCAATGTGACCCATCCGCCTTAAAATGCTACCTAAGGCAAAGTGCAATTCAAGTGATTCATTATTAATACGAACAGCATCCATAAAAGCGTTTATTGCTTTTTCGTATTGATTGGTGATGAGGTAATTAAGTCCTTTGAAGTAAGTCGCAGGAAGGCTTGTCGATTCCTTCATGAGTTGTTTAATGTCAATGCGAGCGGCCACCCAACCCAATGCAAAGAAGAAGGGGATAACAAGGAGCCACCAATATTCGAATTGAATCATATTTGATTTATTGTATAACTATTAATTGATAGATCAAAAAAAAAGCATATCCTGTTAGAAGATATGCTTTTAAAAAGATATTTATAATTATTTATCAACGCGATCTCTAAGTTCTTTGCCTGCTTTAAAATGAGGTACATATTTTTCCGGCACTTCAACTTTTGAACCTGTTTTAGGGTTTCTTCCTAAACGAGGTGGTCGGTAATTTAGACTAAAACTGCCAAAGCCTCTAATTTCAATTCTTTTGCCTTTGGAGAGTGTTTCACCCATAGCATCAAGAATCGTTTTGACCGACAACTCAGCGTCTTTATAAACTAACTGAGAGAAACGGCTAGCAAGTAAGTTGATTAATTTAGACTTCGTCATAAGATTAATTATTTTTTACTATCTAATTTTGCCTTTAATAATGCACCAAGGTTAGTTGTGCCAGCATTATCAGAACCTTCTTCAACCTCTACTTTTTTCTTAGCAGCTTTTGGTTTAGCTGTATTTTTAGATTTAAGTGAGAGTTGGATTGTTTTTTCTTTAGCGTCGACATTAAGTATTTTAACTTCAATTTCGTCGCCTACTTTAACAACAGTTGAAGCATCATCAACTTTATCTTCGCTGACTTCACTGATATCAACCGTGCCTTCAACTTGATCAGCTAGAGTTACTACGATACCAGAAGTATCTGCTGATTTAACTGTGCCTTTAACAAAACTACCTTTATCGTTAGCTTTTGTGAAGCCTGTGAAGTTGTCGCCTGATAATTGCTTAAGTCCAAGAGAAATTCTTTCTTTCTCAACATCGATCGCGACGATAAGCGCTTCGAGTTCATCACCTTTTTTAAAGTTTCTAATCGCTTCTTCACCTGTTTTATCCCATGAGATATCAGACAAATGAATAAGGCCATCTATACCGCCATCAAGACCGATGAAGATACCGAAATCAGTAATTGATTTAATAGGACCGCTAACTTTGTCACCTTTTTTATGTGTTTCAGAAAATTCTGCCCAAGGGTTTGATTTGCATTGTTTCATACCTAAGGAAAGTCTTCTTCTGTCTTCGTCAATTTCAAGAATCATGACTTCAACTTCATCGCCGAGCTGTGCAATTTTTCCTGGGTGAATATTTTTATTTGTCCAATCCATTTCTGAAACGTGAACTAAACCTTCAATACCAGCTTCAATTTCAACGAAAGCACCGTAGTCAGTTAAGTTAGATACTTTACCGAATAGACGTGTGCTTACTGGATATCTTCTTGATAAACCTTTCCAAGGGTCATCGTCGAGTTGTTTTAAACCTAATGAAACACGATTCTTTTCTTGATCAAATTTAAGTACTTTAGCTTCAACTTCATCACCAATATTTAAAATTTCAGATGGATGTTTTACACGTCTCCATGCTAAGTCAGTAATATGGAGTAAGCCGTCAATACCGCCTAAGTCAACGAATGCACCATAATCTGTAATATTTTTAATAATACCTTTTACAGTTGCGCCTTCAGTAAGTGTGCCAATAACAGCATCTCTGTCTGCACCTGAAGATTGTTCCATCACTGCTTTTCTAGAAACAACTACATTGTTTCTTTTCTTATCAATTTTGATAACTTTAAGATCCCATTCTTTATTTTCAAATGGTGATGTGTCTTTAACAGGTCTTACATCAACGAGCGAGCCTGGAAGGAATGCTGTAATTCCATTCACAGAGACTCTTAAGCCACCTTTAACACGACTACTTACAAAACCTTTAACTACTGTTCCTTGATTCATTGCATCTTCAAGATCAAGCCATGCTTGCATTTTCTTTGCTTTATCTCTTGATAAGATCGTTGAGCCAAAGCCATCTTCTAGTTTTTCGATTGCAACTTTAACAAAGTCACCCACTTTAACGTCAAGTCCGCCTTGGTCATTAAGAAATTCCTCGGCCTTGATAACGCTTTCTGATTTAAGCCCTGCATTAACAATCACAAAGTCATTATCAATTGATATAACTTCGGCTGTAATTACTTCGCCTGAACGCATTTCTTGAAGCGCTATACTTTCTTCAAATAGTGCTGCGAAACTTTCTGTGGATTTTGATTCTGTATTTTTTGCTGTCGTTGCCATTAAATGTTACCTATAAAGTCCTACCTAGCGATAGGGATGTTAATGTTAGCAATAGATCTTTGAAATCTATTACACCTAATTTAAGACGTTTGAGACTTTAAACTGAAGAGATGGGTGATGTTATCAACGGCATCAGATATGCTTAATGTGTCTGTATCTATTTCTATAGCGTCTTTTGTTTTTAAAAGAGGTGAGATTTCTCTTTGTAAATCCCGCTTATCTCTTAAAATAATTTCACTTAAAACTGAGGCCATATTAGCAGAGTTTCCTTTTGAGATCAACTGTTTATATCTTCTTTCAGCCCTGATTTGAGCGCTTGCAGTTAAGAATATTTTAATCCCAGCATGGGGAAAAACAACTGATGTCATATCCCTACCTTCGGCAACCAATCCCGGAGGTTTTTCAAAACTTCTTTGAAATCCGAGAATAGCTTCTCTTAGAGCTTTATGAACCGCAACCTCAGAGGCTCCCCGACCTGATTCTTCAGAGCGTATTGCTTCCGAAACATCTTTACCATTGAGTAAAATTTGATCATTTTTGAAGCTTAAATCAGCATTTTCGAGGACTTTGAGTAGCAAAGCTTCGTTATCGAGAGGTATATTTTGCATGCGGCCTGCATAAGCGATCGTTCGATAGATAGACCCTGAATCTAAATAATGAAAACCTAGTTTTTCTGCCACAAGTTTAGCGACTGTACCTTTACCAGAAGCGGAAGGACCATCAATTGCAATAATAGGAACTTGAGATGTCATCTATGTTTTTATAATACTTTCTAATACATCAAAGTATGTGGGGAATGTTTTATTCACACATGCTGGATCATTAATTGTGATCGGAATATTTTTAAGGCTAACCAATGAGAAACACATTGCTATTCGATGGTCATCATAAGTATCGATTTCTACATTTTCGTTGATGTGAAGTGGAGGTGTAATTTCGATAAAATCTTTACCTTCAACAACCGCTGCACCCAACTTTTTAAGTTCAGTTGCCATAGCTTTAATACGATCAGTTTCTTTAACGCGCCAACTTCCAATGTTGTGAAGTTTAGTCGTACCATTTGCAAATAAAGCTAAAACCGCGAGTGTCATTGCAGCATCTGGAATATGGTTGCAATCAAGATTGATTGCCTGGAGTGCTTTAACTTTTGAAATCTTGATCGATGTTTCAAGCATTTGAATTTTAGCGCCCATAAGAGTTAGGGCTTCAGTAAATTTCACATCACCTTGAATACTATTTTTTCCAATACCTTTAATTTCAATATTACCAGCAAGCGCACCGGCGGCTAAGAAGTATGAAGCTGATGAGGCGTCACCCTCAACAAATATCTCTCCCGGACTCACATAAGCACTTGAGCTTGGAATAACAAAATGTTGCCAATCTATTTTTTTTACATGCACACCAAATCGACTCATAAGATTAAGCGTGATATCAATATAAGGTTTTGAAATTAAATCTCCGATGATTTCGATAGACACTTCTTTTTTTGTAAGTGGAATCGCCATCAATAGGGCCGTTAAGAATTGACTTGAAATATCACCTCTAATTTTTACTGAACTGTTAATAATAATTTCAGAAGGAGATATTTTTAACGGGGGATAACCTTCTTGATTGAGATAAGTGATATTTGCATTTAATTGTAAAAGAGCATCGACGAGATCTTTAATAGGGCGCTCATGCATTCGAGGCACGCCACTTAGTATGTAATTACCTTGACTAAAAGATAATGCTGCGGTGAGTGGTCTAAAGGCAGTACCTGCATTGCCTAAAAAAATTTCAGCTGATTTATTTTTGAACTGACCTTGAGAACCTTTAATGTGAATGTCACCATTCTTATTTTGTGACAGATCGACTTGAAGTATTTTTAGCGCTTCAATCATATGATGCGTATCGTCTGATTGAAGCGGGTGTTTGATAATTGTCTCTCCATCTGCAATAGCAGATAAAAGAAGAATGCGATTAGTAATACTTTTAGATCCAGGGAGAGTGACTTGACCAGAAACAGATTGAATGGCTTTTAATTTCTTTTGGTTTGTCATGCGCTTAAATTAGTGAGACCATTCGTTTCGAGTTTTACTTGCATTTTCAAATAAAGCTAAAATCTTTTTAGCATCTTCGTGTTCAATAGCCTCTTTAAGTAATTTAATTTGATTTTCAAAGTGCTTAATATCTTCAAGAATAAATTTCTTATTTGCGAGCGTAATATCTTTCCACATCTCAGGAGAGCTTGCCGCAATTCTTGTGAAATCTTTAAAGCCACTCGCAGCAAATTTTAAAAGTTCGTTAGCATTTGTTCTCTGAGTAATCATATCCACAAGAGAAAAAGCTAATAAGTGAGGAAGATGGCTAATTGTCGAAAATATTTTGTCATGATCACTATGAGACATATTTGAAACTATAGCGCCTGCATTTTTCCAAAGCGTTCCGATCTTTTCTTTTGCTTCAAGCGACGTCTCTTGATCTGGCGTTAGTATGACATTTTTATTTTTAAATAAATCAATATGCGCAGCTACTGCACCATGTTTTTCAGATCCAGCAATAGGGTGCCCACCGATAAATTGCGAATAATGTGACCCTAAAATTTGTTTTGCTGATTCAATGACATCTGTTTTTGTACTACCCACATCAGTAATAATCGTCTGTGAAGATAAATGCGGTTTGATAGTGTTGAGTATGGAGGGAAATTGCGCAACAGGCGTTGCGATAATAATAATATGTGCTTCAGCAATATCTTTCTTTAAGTCCTGGCTTGTTCGATCAATGAGCTTTAATTTAATAGCGTCTTTAAGATTATCTTGATTCCTGCCGACGCCCACAATATCAGACGCAAGACCTGATTTTTTAGCAGAAAGTGCAATAGATCCACCAATAAGACCGACACCAAAAATAAGAATTTTATTCACTGTATATAGTTGATTTATTTGATATTGTTTAACAATTGAATTGTATCATGTTCACTATTAAATGATCGCCATTCGTTATTGATGAATAATTCAAAAGGCTTAAAGTGAGTTTTGTAATTCATCTTTTTACTCTCTTTAATCCAATAGCCTAAATACACATAATCTAATTTCTTTTCTATACACCAATTAATAAGCCATAGTATGGAATAGGTGCCATAACTGAGCGATTTATCGTGTGTATCAAAAAATGTGTAGACCGCAGAAATGCCATCATCAATCACATCAACAAAACTTACTATTTTTAAATCATCTTGATCTTGAAATTGAATTAATCGACTATCAATATTACTCTGTAATAAAAATTCACTGTATTGGTTAATATCATCATCTGTAGTATTTGTTTTTTCATGCCTCATTTTTTGATATTCCAAGTAAAGCTTAAAATGATTTTCATGAAAGGAAAGCGGAAGTACCGAAGTTTGTAAATGCTGATGTTTCTTTATGATTCTTTTAAAGTTTTTTGAAGATACAAAATTTTTAACATTGATACGAATAGGAATGCAAGCATTACAAAGCTCACAATAAGGCTTGTATGTAAATTTACCGCTTCTTCGAAAGCCTTTTTTAATGAGATCGTTATAATGATGTTGGCTGATAAGGTGATGAGGGGTAGCTACTAAAGACTGAGAAGCAAGACCTTCTATATAGCCACACGCGTAACTTGTCGTGACATAGAATTGAATCTTATGACTTGAAAGTTCGTCAGG
>DOEL01000029.1:25827-27489 GCA_003533095.1 Methylophilaceae bacterium
CGATTTCTTTAGCACCAAAACTTAAAAGATGATCTGTTTTCATCTGACAGTCTATCATTTTAACCCCCATGTTTTTTAAATACCGGACAGTACACACAAATGCAATCTTGGAAGCATCTGTTTCATAATGAAACATTGATTCACCAAAGAAAACACCATCTAAAATAATTCCATAAAGCCCGCCAACTAATTTCTCATTGATATAAATTTCAAAAGAATGGGCTATTTTCATCTGATGTAATTCTGAATAAGCGTTGATGATTCGCTGATCAATCCAAGTGCCATCTTGATCTTTTCTTTTAACTTCACTGCAATGCTTAATGACCGATGAAAAATCCTTATCGATTTCAAATTGATAATTATTTTTTTTAACTTTCTTAAAGAGCGATGATGAAATCTTAAGATCATCAGGAAATAATACTAATCTTGGATTTGGTGACCACCATAAAATAGGTTCATTTTGATTAAACCAGGGAAAGATTCCTTGTTTATAGGCCTCAATGATTTTTTCCGCTTCGAGTGTTTTAGATATTGCGATAAGACCATTAGGTTCAATAAGCGCTTGATCAGTATTAGGAAAGGGGTCATGATTATCAAGAAAAGCGATGGAACCAAAATCAGTTTTTATCCATTGACCCATATGTTTTTGTGAGGAATGCTTTATTTAATTTTTAAGATATGAAACGTTTTTTAATATTAGTAATATTACTCTTAAATATCATTTCCATAGCTCATGCTAATGAGCGGGGTTTGTTTTGGAAATTAAAAGCACCCAACGGCTCAACGCATTATTTATTCGGTACGATTCATACTGATGACAATAGAATTATAAAGTTCTTACCAGTTGTAAAAAAATCGATCAGCGCATCAGATTTGCTTGTAGTAGAAATTAAACCAGATAATCATTCACAAAATCTCCTTATGAAGGATCATTCTCTGAAATCTGATTTAACAGATGATGAATTAAAGCAAATAAAAAAACTCTCTGAGTTTCATGTCATGTATTTTGAAAATGTTATCAGAATGAAGCCTTGGCTTTTGGCTATTATTTTTGATTCGCCAAAACCTCATACTGAATTCAATCAAGATTATCTTTTGATGGCTATGGCAGAAGATTTAGATAAAGAAGTTTTAGGGATTGAGTCATCACAAGAGCATTTTGCGACAATGGATTCTTTATCTTTAGATGAGCAATTGATTATGCTTAGAGCAGTTCTTAAAAAAACAGATAAAGAAAGATTGTCTGATTACAATTCACTTATGAAAGATTATCTTTCTGCTGATTTAGATCAAATACGTCAGACCGATGAGCGATTAACAGGTAAATTATTACCAGAAGCTTTATGGGCTAAAATTAAAATACAGCTGATGGATGAAAGAAATAAAAAAATGATTTTAAGAATTAAAGAGCTTTCAAAAGATAAACAGTTGTTTATTGCAGTTGGGGCATCTCATCTTGCAGGCCAAGATGGTTTGTTAAATCAATTAAAGCAGTCGGGATTTAAAATCACTCCTATGAAAGCATTTGAATGATATGAATCGTCAAATTATTTCATCTCGGGGTAATCAGCATTTCAAACACCTAAAAAAACTTAATGAATCACCTCGCTATCGTCACGAAGTCCAGCAAACTATTCTAGATGGCATACATCTTATTGAGTC
>DOEL01000017.1 GCA_003533095.1 Methylophilaceae bacterium
CTAATAATAAAAAGATGACTTCACCGGCATACATGTTGCCAAAAAGTCGAAGTGAGTGAGATAGAGGTTTTGAAACGTATTCGATGAGATTAAATAAAAAGTTAAATGGCCAAACCCAAATCTTGGTGCCGAATGGTGCGGTATAAAGTTCATGTAACCAGCCTCCGAGGCCTTTCACTTTAATACCAAAATAAATCATCAGAAACCACACTGCGAGAGCAAGCGCAAATGTTGTATTCACATCAGAAGTGGGAACGCTTCTCCATTTATGAATACCGAGAAAACTATAGAAAGATGCCATGATGTCGACTGGAAGAAAATCCATTGCATTCATGACAAGTACCCACACAAAAACAGTTAGGGCAGCTGGGGCAATAAAGGCATGGCGATCACCATGAAAAATATTTTTAACTTGATCGTCTACAAAATCAAATATCAATTCGACAAACGCTTGCGCTTTGGAGGGCACACCCGCAGTGGCTTTTTTTGCAACCATCCAAATGAGGCCCATGGCCACCATGCCTAAAATGACTGACATGATGAGCGTGTCCATATGCAATGTCCAAAAAGAGGCTTCAGCACCTTGCGTATTAAAACTTAGATGATGCTCAATATATTGCGATGGTGAGCTTAATGTACCTTCATGTTCCATCAAATGATCCTAAATTCATTTATCACTTTTATTTAATTTAGCAATTGAAGCGCCTGATAAAATCGCTGCAATCCCCAGTCCAAAAATCAAAGCAAGTGGAACGAGTGCCTTATAAAACTTAAAAGTCACCCATAATACTGTGATCACAACTATGATTTTTACTGCTTCAGCTTTTAGCATATTCATCACAATGCCAAAAGGCTCTTTGCTTTTTGATGTTTTATTAGCGATTCGGGAGCCGATGAGCATTCCAGAAGCAACCGACATCATGCCAATTAAAACTGAAAGACCTGCATTTTGACCAAACAAAATCGTTATCGCCACTACTAAAACAACTGACGCTTTAATTTGCCAATTTATCG
Organism: Methylophilaceae bacterium; assembly: GCA_003533095.1. Taxonomy (GTDB): domain Bacteria; phylum Pseudomonadota; class Gammaproteobacteria; order Burkholderiales; family Methylophilaceae; genus Methylopumilus. The sequence goes on from DOEL01000017.1 coordinate 1,015, forward strand.
AGCTTAATTTCACGCTTTTATCGGCCTTCTGCTTGCGTCACAAAGCACGATATTCTGTATGGATTTATTGATTTCGTCAAGGGTAAACGACGTTTTATCGCTTAATTTTATGAAGGATTTCATCCAATTGCTCCAAATTTCGATAATGCACTTTTAGCGTACCTGAGCCATTCTTTTTAGCATCAATCGTGACCGATGCACCTAAAGTTTCTGCGAGAGATTCCTCAAGCTGACGAACGTCCGCATTCATCTTTTTAGAGGAGGATTTTGGGGTATCTTTTTTGTAACCATTTTGTAAGTTTTTAACGAGCGCTTCGACCTCGCGCACAGAAAGATTTTTTTGGATCGCTTCCTCACACAACATAATTTGTTGGCTACCTTCGAGACCGATCAAAGCTCTCGCATGTCCCATATCAATTTTGCCAGTTAATAATCGATCCTGAACAGGCTTCGTTAAAGTTAAAAGTCTTAGTAAATTAGAAACCGTGACGCGAGATTTGCCCACAGCATCAGCTGCCTCTTCGTGCGTCATATTAAATTCATCAATGAGACGTTTGATACCGATCGCTTCCTCTAATGGATTTAAATCTTCACGTTGAATATTTTCAATGAGCGCCATCGCGAGTGCTGACTCATCAGGAATATTTTTGATGATGACGGGCACTTCATTTAAATTTGCGAGTTTTGCGGCACGCCAGCGTCTTTCTCCTGCGATGATTTCATATTGATTATTTCCAATCGGTCTCACGATAATAGGCTGCATCACACCTTGTTTTAAAATCGATTGCGAGAGTGCATGCAATGCTTCTTCTTGCATGATGCTTCTTGGTTGATATTTACCAGGCTTTAAATCACTTATGGATAAGGTTTGTAAAGAACCTTCATTCTTAGGTGTATCTTCATCGGTGTTTGACAATAATGCATCCAGTCCTCGACCGAGTCCTTTGGGTTTAGCCATGTGACTTCCTCATTTCTTTTTGTATGATTTCTTCAGCAAGTTTTAAATAAGCAACCGCGCCTCGAGATGAGCGGTCATACATTAACACCGGCATCCCGTGACTTGGGGCTTCTGCCAATCTTACATTTCTAGGAATAATCGTTTCATAAACTTTATCGCCAAAATGCGCAGTCAATTGATCCGATACTTGTTGTGCCAACATATTGCGACTATCAAAAAGTGTTTTTAATAAGCCTTCAATCTCAATATGAGGATTTAAATGGCTTCGCACTTTTTTAATCGTACCGACTAAATCTGATAAACCTTCTAACGCATAATATTCACACTGCATCGGAATTAAAACAGCGTCGGCTGCCGTCAACGCATTCACTGTAATTAAATTAAGTGCAGGTGGACAATCTAACAACACATAGTCGTAATCTTTTTTTAAATGTTGTAATGCTTCTTTTAATCTAGTTTCACGTTTGCTTTCATTCACAAGTTCAACTTCAGCACCTGCAAGATTTCGGTTCGAAGGTGCTAAATCAAAACCACCTCGCTCACAGTGAATCACAATATCGTTAAATGATTTACTTTGAATAAGCACATCGTAAATAGATGTTTTGATCGTTGACTTATTAATGCCTGAGCCTGTGGTCGCATTGCCTTGAGGATCAAGATCAATCAGAAGGACCGACTTATTTTTTGAAGCTAAGCTTGCCGCTAAGTTCACTGATGTCGTGGTTTTACCTACGCCACCTTTTTGATTCGTTACCGCTAATATACGCATCTTTAAAAATTATCTTTCTTTAATATCACTAAATATCGTTCTGCATTCATCAAGGGCACTTCAAGTGGAATCAATGTGTATTGATTCTTATCAAATGCTTCTAATTCTTGCTTCACATCTTTTGATTTCATCGCCAACCATACACCAC
>DOEL01000034.1 GCA_003533095.1 Methylophilaceae bacterium
TTTTAATGATACGGCGACCACCGAGATCTACACTCTTTCCCTACACGACGCTTTTCCGATCTTCATTTAGGCCATACCGTTCTTCTAAATAAACTTAGACAATTTCAAGATTTAGGCCATCACATTTTATTTTTAATTGGCGACTTCACCGGTATGATTGGCGACCCGACAGGTAAAAGCGCGACCCGACCCCCTTTATCTAAAGATGAAGTTAAAAAAAATGCCGAGAGTTATGCCGAGCAAGTTTTTAAAATATTAAAGCGCGATCAAACCGAAGTTGTTTTTAATTCGACATGGCTTAACGATTTGGGCGCAGCGGGTATGTTGAAATTAGCTGCTAGCCATACAGTTGCTCGGATGTTAGAACGCGATGACTTTAGTAAGCGATATAAAGCTAATCAACCTATCGCCATCCATGAGTTTTTATACCCCCTTCTTCAAGGTTATGACTCTGTGGCATTAAAAGCAGATATTGAATTGGGCGGTACTGATCAAAAATTTAATTTATTAATGGGTCGCGAATTACAAAAACAATCAGGCCAATCCCCGCAATGCGTCATTACCATGCCTCTTCTCGAGGGATTGGATGGCGTACAAAAAATGTCCAAATCTTTGGGCAATTACATTGGTATTCATGAAGCGCCCGAGATTATTTTTGCAAAAATTATGTCGATTTCAGATGAATTAATGTGGCGTTATATTGAGTTACTCTCTTTTGCATCTTTAGATGAGATCGCAAGTTGGAAGAAAAGTGTTAAGGCAGGCCAAAATCCTCGCGATATCAAAGTTACTTTTGCGCAAGAAATTGTGGCGCGCTTTCATTCAAAAGAGGCAGCTTCTGAAGCACTAGATAATTTTCAAATACGCTCTAAAGGTGGCATTCCAGATAATGTGCCTGAGGTAAATATTACAATTCAAGCCGATACGATAGGTATTTTGCAGCTTCTAAAAGAAGCAGCCCTAATTGCGAGCACTTCAGAGGGTATGCGTCTTATTGAAGGTGGAGGCATTAAAATTGATGGTGAGCGCTTAGAAGATGGTAAAAAAATGATTTTGAAAAATAGTGAATTTGTAGCTCAAGTGGGCAAACGAAAATTTGCCAAAATCAAAGTAGTTTAATGTGATGGATCGTATTGATTTTTAATGAAGTTTTGATTTCAATTATCTGAATTTATTGATATAATTCGGCATGAAAATATTGATGGGCTTTAGGCCCATTTTTTGTTTCTGCAACTTGGGTAATTTTAGGAAATCAGCCTTAGATGGAAAAGCTTGAAACATTAATTGAAAAGACCGTTCAGCAGCTCGGATATGAGTTGGTAGATTTGGAGATTTCAAATCGAGGAAAGCTTTTGCGTGTTTATATTGATAAGCCTGATTCAGTGACGATTGATGATTGCACTTTAGTAAGCAACCACTTAGGTCGCGTATTTACCGTAGAGCAGGATTTAGATTACGATCGATTAGAGGTTTCATCCCCTGGTATGGATCGTGTATTAAAGAAATTAGCTGATTTTGAACGCTTCAAGGGTGAGCGAGCTTCTGTGAAGTTAAGAATGCCTTTAGATGCGCGTAAAAATTTTTTAGGCACCATTGATGGAATAGAAAAAGATACAGTTTTGTTAATGTGTGAGGGTGAGCTTTATCGCTTTGCTATATCAAATATTGATAAAGCACGATTGAGCCCAGAATTTAAACGTTAGAGAATGAGTTGCGGAGATTGAAATGAGTCGCGAGATTTTATTATTAGTAGATGCTTTGGCCCATGAAAAAAATGTGAACAAAGAGGTGGTCTTTGAAGCCCTTGAGTCAGCATTAGCCTCAGCTACAAAGAAAAAAAATACAGAAGATATTGATGTGCGCGTCGAAATCAATCGTGATACCGGTGAATATAAATCTTTTAGACGCTGGACCATTTTAAATGATGACCTCATCGAAAATGAAGATGCTCAGATCTCTTTAACTGATCCTCGTGCAGAAGGCAAAGCTGAAAATGATACGATCGAAGTGCCACTTGAATCGATCGAGTTTGGCCGTATTGGTGCGCAAGCTGCTAAACAAGTAATTTTACAAAAAGTGCGCGAAGCTGAGAGAGAACAAATCTTAGAAGACTTCTTAGGCCGTAATGAAAAATTAGTCACGGGAGTGATTAAGCGTATGGATCGAGGCAATGGCATTATTGAGGTCGGTCGAATTGAAGCCGTGCTTCCTCGTGATCAAATGATCCCTAAAGAGAATTTGCGTATTGGTGACCGCGTGAGAGCTTACCTCACAAGCGTTGAAAGAAGCCATCGCGGACCACAACTCATTTTATCTAGAACAGCGCCTGAATTTCTTGTGCGCTTGTTTGAACTTGAAGTGCCTGAGATTGAAGAAGGTTTATTAGAAATTAAATCAGCCTCACGTGATCCGGGATTACGTTCAAAGATTGCTGTAAAAGCAAACGACCAAAGAATTGATCCTGTCGGCACATGTGTGGGTATGCGTGGATCAAGAGTTCAAGCCGTGACGGGTGAACTTGCAGGTGAACGTGTGGACATTGTTTTATGGTCTATGGAGCCAGCACAATTTGTGATTAATGCGATGGCACCCGCTGAAGTTTCAAGCATTGTGGTGGATGAAGAAAAACATAGTATGGATGTTGTGGTAAACGAAGAAAATTTAGCACAAGCGATTGGACGAAATGGTCAAAATGTTCGCCTTGCCTCAGAGCTCACAGGTTGGAATATTAATATTCTGACTGAAGAAGAATCTTCTAAGAAGAATGAAGAAGAGTATGCAACGACAAGTCAATTGTTCATGGCGAAACTTGATGTGGACGAAGACGTGGCTGATATTCTTGTGCAAGAAGGATTTAGTACTTTAGAAGAAATTGCTTACGTACCATTGCAAGAGATGGTTGAGATTGAAGCATTCGATGAAGATACGGTGAATGAACTTCGTTCACGCGCGAGAGCAGC
>DOEL01000008.1:0-2938 GCA_003533095.1 Methylophilaceae bacterium
CCTTCAACAGCTTTGTCGATACCTCTTTTAAGATCCATAGGATTCATACCCGCTGCCACTGATTTCATACCTTCGCGAATAATTGCTTGGGCTAATACTGTTGCAGTAGTTGTTCCGTCACCTGCGATATCAGATGTTTTAGATGCAACTTCTTTCACCATTTGTGCGCCCATATTTTCAAACTTATCTTTAAGTTCGATTTCTTTTGCAACTGATACACCATCTTTAGTAATTGTTGGCGCACCGAATGAGCGCTCTAAAACAACATTTCTTCCTTTAGGGCCAAGTGTAACTTTCACTGCATTAGCTAAAATATTTACACCAGTAATCATTTTTTGGCGAACGTCGTCACCAAATCTTACGTCTTTTGCTGCCATTTTTATTTCTCCAAAATATTTATGAATGAATGTTTAAGACTTTATTCAACGATGCCCATGATGTCTTCTTCACGCATCACAAGTAATTCTTCACCATCAACTTTGACGGCTTGGCCAGCGTATTTTCCAAATAAAACTTTGTCGCCTACTTTGACGTCTAGTTTTTTAACACTGCCATCCTCGAGAATTTTTCCATTACCTACAGCTTGAACTGTGCCTTGGTCTGGTTTTTCTGTTGCGCTATCAGGAATAACAATGCCTGATGCTGTTGTACGTTCTTCTTCAAGACGCTTTACAATTACGCGGTCATGTAAAGGGCGAATTTTCATTTCATATTCTCCTAATAGTGTATTCTTTGAAAATTAATCAAAATCGAAAACATGAGTGATTAGCACTCAATGTCATAGAGTGCTAATAATAGGGATGAAAGCCTAAAATTTCAAGTGTTATTTCATTAAATATATGAATTTAAACATTATTTTTATATGAGCTATTACATAGAAAAGCAAGATTATCGAAGACTAGGGCAGTCAGATTTGCTTATTTCACCCATTACCTTAGGTACCATGACCTTTGGTGAACAAAATACAGAAGCCGAGGCATTTTTACAGCTTGATTGGGCCATTTCACACGGCATTAATTTTATTGATACGGCAGAAATGTACCCTGTTCCCCCTAAAGAAAATACTTTTACGAAAACAGAAACTATTGTGGGCCATTGGTTAAAAAAACAAAAAAGGGAAGATGTTGTTTTGGCAACTAAAGCCGCAGGCCCTAGAAGAGCGCTTAATTGGATTCGAAATGGTCCCAAAGCCCTCGATGAAAAAAATTTACGTGAGGCAGTAGATGGGTCTTTAAAAAGACTTCAAACAGATTATATCGATCTATATCAGCTCCATTGGCCCGAAAGAAATGTCCCTATGTTTGGTCAATATAAATTTGATCCTAATGCTGAAATCGAAGGCTCAAAATTAAAAGAGTGGGTATCAATTCATGAACAACTAGAAGTTTTGGGAAAGCTTGTGCAAGAAGGCAAGATTAAATATATCGGTATCTCAAATGAACAATCTTGGGGTGTGATGGAATTTATTCGTATTGCAAGAGAAAAGAAATTACCTCTCATAGCTTCGATTCAAAATTGTTACAACCTTATCAATAGAGGGTTGGAATTTGGTATGACGGAAATTTTATACCGAGAAAAAATTGGACTCTTAGCCTACTCACCATTAGCTTTTGGTCATCTCACCGGGAAATATTTAAAAAATATCGATGCAAAAGGACGCGTGACACTCTTTAAAGGTTTTGCGCAAAGATATGATAAGCCTAACGTTTTTCCTGCTGTAAAGGCTTACGAAGCTTTGGCAACAAAACATGGCATGACTTTAACGGAGATAGCTTTGGCATTTGTCTATCATCAGTGGTTTGTTACATCAACTATCGTAGGAGCTACATCACTTGATCAGTTAAAAGAAAATATTCAGGCCTACAGTATAAAGCTCTCTCGAGAGTTGTTAGATGAAATTGAAATCATTCATCTCACTTATATGAACCCCGCACCTTAATGTATGAAGAATCAGCATTATATTGATAGAAGTTTAAATAGTTTGTGGAATCCATGTACACAAATGAAAATTCAACAGGCGCAATCTATCATCCCCATTAGGCGTGGTGATGGCGTTTGGTTATTTGACTATGATGACAAAAAATATTTAGATGCAATTAGTTCTTGGTGGGTTAATTTATTTGGCCACAACCAAAGTGAAATTAAAAAATACATCACAGATCAACTTGATCTAGTTGAGCACGTCATGCTCGCAGGTTTAACGCATGAGCCTGCTATACAGCTTTCTGAAAAATTAAGTAACCTTACAAATCTAAGTCATGCTTTCTATGGCAGCGATGGATCAAATGCGATTGAAATTGCTATTAAGATGAGCGTGCATTATTGGAAAAATAAAGGCCAGCCCAAAAAGAATAAAATAATTTATTTGGAAAATAGTTACCATGGTGAAACCCTTGGCGCTCTATCTGTGACAGACATTAAGCTCTTTCGTAAAAATTATGCTTCATTAATAAAAAAAAATAATCCTATCAAAACGCCAGACTGGCGATGTGCAGATAAGGGTGAGACAGCAGAATCTTATGCGTTAAGATGTATAAAAGATCTAGAAAGATATTTTGAAGATCATCATCAATTCATAGCCGCGTTCATTTTAGAGCCTCTGGTGCAATGTGCAACTGGGATGGGAATGTACCATCCAATTTATTTAGAAAAAGCAAGAGAACTTTGCACGCAATACCATATTCATCTTATTGATGATGAGATTGCGGTAGGCTTCGGAAGAACGGGAAAGATGTTTGCATTTGAACATGCGAATATAAAACCTGATTTTATATGTCTTTCAAAAGGATTAACCGGTGGCTATCTTCCTTTATCGGCCGTGTTAACGACGGATGATGTTTATATGGCCTTCTATGAAGACAAGGTAGAGAAGGGGTTTCTTCATTCACATAGCTATACCGGAAATCCGCTCGCATGTAGCGCAGCATTAGGCACATTA
>DOEL01000008.1:3289-6431 GCA_003533095.1 Methylophilaceae bacterium
ATGAAGGCACTCTCAACATTACCAATTTCTAATTTAAGAAACATAGGAATGATATGGGCGTTTGATCTTGAAGGGACTACAAAAAAGATACTTAGAAAAATAAGTACGAAAGCGATTGAAAGTGGACTTTTAATAAGACCAATAGGTCATACCATTTATTTCATGCCGCCTTATATTATCAATCATGATGAAATTGATTTTATGATTGATACTACTCTTGAAGTGATTCAATCATCTATATAAATATGCGAATACTGCTATTTATCTCTCTCTTATGGTTGAATGCCGCATTCGCGGATTCGGATATTGATGCAATAAATAAAATACTGAATCGCTCGGAACTCTCAAAAGGTAATTACTCCCTTTATATTACAAATATTTCTAAACGAGCTAAAGTTTTTAGTTATAACGAACAAAAATCTTTCAATCCGGCATCTGTTATGAAATTAGTTACGACCTACGCTGGACTTCAGTTTTTAGGCCCACAGTATCAATGGAAGACGGAAGTCCTTTATAAAGGCCATATAAAAAATAGACACCTATACGGTGATCTAATTATGAGAGGGTATGGCGACCCTACTCTCACCTATGCGGATCTTTCAGAAATCATCGAAAGAGTTCAACAGCAAGGTATTCAATATATACATGGCAATATTATTTTGGATGAAAGTTTTTTTGGGGAATTACAAAATCAAGATCTTATTGACGATAAAAAATATCGCGCTTATAACGTGAATCCAAAATCTTTTGTTGTGAATGAAAATACAATCAATTTTAATTTTTCTATTAGTAATGAAAAAATTAATATACAAACTTTCCCTGAAATTCAAACATTAAAAGTCATCAATCATTTAAAGCTTTCGGAGCATGGTTGCAACGAATGGAAGGATGCACTTGGTTACGAAGTAAATACAAAATCTAATGTAACGGAAATAATATTTAATGGCACTTTTGATAAAGCGTGTGATAGCAAAGATATTGATTTATCAATATTAAGCGCTAATCGCTTATCTAAAGAGTTATTTGAAAAACTATGGAAAATGCATGGGGGAATTATTGAGGGTGATTTTAAAAATACATATCAGAAGGATGTTAATACTTATAAGCTTTATGAGCATCATTCAAGACCCTTAGGACTTGTTGTGAGGGATATCAATAAATATAGCCAAAATCTAATTGCTAGAAATTTATTGCTTACCATACTCGCAGAAAATAATGGCGTTCCAATTACTGAAAATGAGGCAGGCAGATTTGTTAAAGAGTTTTTAATTAAACAAAAATTTAAGCTTGATTCTCTTGAGATGGATAATGGTGCGGGACTTTCAAGAAATGCGAAAATTAATGCTGAGGATTTAACTTTCTTATTAGAAAAAGCATATAGCGGTCTTTATATGCCAGAATTTGTTTCATCGCTTCCAAATATAGGTATTGATGGCACTTTAAAAAACAGAGGAAAAAAAATGTCCGTCGCCAAGCACGCTTATTTAAAAACTGGCAGCATCCAAAATGTTAGTGCTATTGCTGGATATATTTTTGATAAAAATAACGATATAAAAGTTTTTGTATTTATGGCGAATGACCCTAAGGCAAATGAATCATCTAAAATACAAGATGATCTTATTGAATGGGCTTATCTTAATTGAACTTGAGGAAGTGTTAATATGCGATATACAAACGTGATTAAATCTATCTTAGCTTTTAGCATTATTTTATTTAATGTTAATTTAGCGGCTGCTGAATTACAAATCTCACAAAAGGAAATGAAATTGGAAAAAAATATAACTTCATTAATTATTAAAGATACCGTTCTAGGAAATGGGCGACAAGCTGAAAAAGGCCTCGCTGTCACAGTTCATTACACAGGTTGGTTATATGATCCGAATCAAAAAGATGGCAAAGGAAAAAAATTTGATAGCTCCCTAGATCGTAACGATCCATTTGTATTTAATTTAGGTGGGGGTCAAGTGATTCGAGGCTGGGATGATGGGGTGGACGGTATGAAAATTCATGGCAAAAGAACGCTCATTATTCCTCCGGATATGGGTTATGGTAGTCGCGGGGCTGGCGGCGTAATTCCTCCGAATGCTACTTTAATTTTTGATGTTGAGTTGCTCGGAGTTAAATGATGAAAGTCAGAGTCAAATGGATTGAAAATGTATGTTTCGTAGGCGAATCTGAGTCTAACCACTCAGTTATTCTTGATGGCCCTGAAGAGTTAGGGGGTAGAAAACTAGGCATGCGACCCATGGAAATGCTACTTATCGGCATGGGTGGATGTACGTCATTTGATGTGGTCACAATCCTAAAGAAATCAAGACAAGCTATTAGTGATTGTTACGCTGAAATTGAAGCTGAGAGAGCCGAAACAATTCCTAAAGTTTTCACTAAGATCCACATTCATTTTGTTTTAAAAGGTAAGGATTTGGATAAAGATCAAATAGAGCGTGCGATTAAATTGTCTGCTGAAAAATATTGTTCGGCATCCATTATGTTATCTAAGTCAGTCGAAATTACTCATGATTTCGAAATTAAAGAAGATGCATAAAACCAATTTTACTTTGAGCAGTAATGCTCATATAAAACACCCATGACTGATTGTGCTATAGCACTTACAGAAGAGTAATATATAAGTTTTCCCTCGCGTCTCGTATTAACTAACCCTTCAGTTCTTAACACTGTCAGTTGTTGAGATAGGGTAGGCTGATGTATTTGCAAGCTTTCTTCTAATTCACTAACGCACTTCTCACCTTGGCTTATCTCACAAAGCAGCATCATTCTGTCTCTATTAGATAACACAGACATTAGTCTGCAGGCTTTATCAGCTGAAGATGTCATTTTTTTTAAGTTAATTTTTTGAGCCATATGGAAAGTCCTTAAATTAATACTTGTAACATTATATAATTTTATATAATATAATCGTATAAATTATTAAAAAGGATTATATATGACTAAGCAATACAAAGAAATCACACAAAATATTAATCAATCATTAGCTAAACTAAGAACACAAGTACCTGATGTGATGAAAGGATTCAGTTTATTAGCTCAAGCGGCAACGCAAGATGGTGCGCTTGATAAAAAAACAAAAGAACTTATTGCTTTAGCATTGGGCATTGCATCACATTGCGATGGTTGCATTGGT
>DOEL01000087.1:0-422 GCA_003533095.1 Methylophilaceae bacterium
CCAATAATTTGAATGGCTTTGTTTTTTTCTTTTAAGAATTGTGAGGTACCGACAATCGTACCTGTGGTACCCATGCTGGAAATAAAGTGAGTGATACGACCTTTTGTATCCCTCCAAATTTCAGGGCCTGTGCCTTCGTAATGCGCTCTGGGGTTATCAAGATTACTAAATTGATCTAATACAAAACCTTTGCCTTCGTTTTGCATCTTTAAGGCAATATCTCTTGCAAGCTCCATGCTGCCTTCTTGTGAAGTTAAAATCAATTCTGCACCAAACGCTTTCATCGTTTGCCGTCTTTCAATTGTTTGATTTTCTGGCATCACTAAAATCATTTTATAACCCTTCATCGCAGCCACCATAGCGAGTGCAATCCCTGTATTTCCAGAGGTGGCTTCAATAAGTGTGTCACCAGGCTTAATATC
>DOEL01000087.1:759-5154 GCA_003533095.1 Methylophilaceae bacterium
GCGGGATTGTTACCTTCTAATTTAAGGTGGATCGCACTAGTTGAATTTCCATGCATGCGCTGCAAGGTAACAAGCGGTGTATTGCCAATAAAATTTTCTAATTGCATTACTTTACATTCATCCGAAATAAAAGAACGGTGTATACAAAAAAGGAGATGAATCCAATTAAAGCCCATTGAGGAATTGTGAGACTTAAAAAAGTCCAATCAATATGCGAGCAATCACCCGTCCCTTTAAAAAGCAAATTCAAAGCTTTTGAAAATGGAAAATTTTCAAACATGTAATTTAAATCAACGCCACATTCATTTGGAACCTCGATAGCTTTCGATTGAATCAAGATATGTTTAAACGAAAATATCATGCCTATGATTGAGGTTATCGATAAGATGGCTAAAGACAATCTTCTTATTAATTGTGTTGGTTTAATAAATGCATTGATTAAAAAAAGTAGTCCCAACACCATAAAAATAATCCTTTGTGTAATGCATAAAGGGCAAGGTTCGAGATTGAATTTTTTTTGAATGATTACTGCCAGAACTACTAAAAAATAAGCAGCAAAAAAAGCAAATAAGTGGGCTTGTTTATGTGATAAAAAAAATTTCTTCAATTAAAGCTCTTTAGTTATTTATTGACTCTATAATGAAGATAATTGTAACGGATATCCCTCTAGTTTGATTAATTCAACATCAATAAATAGCTCTACACCTAACGAAGCCAAGGTTTTTTCTGTTAAAGAAATTAACCGCCTCGTCAGGGAGCTCCTTGAGCAAAGTTTTCCCTCATTTTGGATTTCAGGTGAAATCTCGAATTTCATCAGCGCATCTTCTGGGCATTGGTACTTCTCGCTCAAAGATGATGAAGCTCAAGTGCGCTGCACTATGTTTAAAAATAAAAATATGGCGGCTGATTGGGTGCCTAAAAATGGTGAAAAAATTGAAGCGAAATGCTTTATCGGTTTATATGAAGCGCGAGGTGAATATCAACTTAATATTGAACTTATTAGGCATGCAGGCGCAGGTCTTCTATCAGAAGCATTTAATCAATTAAAAGAAAAGCTCCTCAAAGAAGGTCTTTTTGAACCCTCGCGCAAGAAACCGATACCTCAATTTCCAAAATCTATTGGTGTCATTACTTCACCGACCGGCGCTGCGATTGAAGATATTCTAATTACCCTTAAAAGACGAAGCCCTCATATTCCGGTTTTTATTTACCCCACTTTAGTTCAAGGCAAGGAAGCGCCCTCAGCGATTGTAAAAGCTTTGGAAATTGCAAATACTAGAATGGAATGTGATGTACTTATTCTTGCACGTGGTGGTGGCTCCATTGAAGACTTATGGGCTTTTAATGAAGAAATTGTTGCACGAGCAATTGTTGCATCCAAAATACCTACAATTACTGGGGTTGGTCATGAAACGGATACAACGATAGCTGATTTTGTCTCTGATTTAAGAGCACCCACACCTACAGGTGCCGCTGAAATTGTTACAGGCCATACCGTCGAACTTATTAAAACCATTCAGGTTTACAAAAACCAATTAAATAAAATGATGGCAAACGTTATTCGCGAATTGATGCAAAAAATTGATTACTTAGAAAAACGCCTTATTTCACCCAAACAACAACTTCAAAGACAAAAAGAACAGATTCATCAATACCTACTAAGAATTAATCAAAGTATGAAAAATGCGATGATGCAATATCGCTTAAATATCGATAAATTGAAATTAAACTTAGATCATTTGAGTCCTCATGCGGTTTTATCGAGAGGCTATTCAATCGTTACAAATGTTGAGGGTCAGATTGTAAATAATGTAGCCCAGCTAAAGCTTAATGATAAAATTCATATTCAATTGAACCATGGGCAAGCTGACGCAAATATTTCAGATCTTAAAAATAAATGACTCTAGATTGAATTAAAAAAAACTCGCGCACACATGGAAGATAAAAAAAATCACAAAGTTTCTTTAGCAACACTTTCACTTGCGGCCCTCGGTGTTGTGTTTGGTGATATTGGTACGAGCCCTTTATACACCATGAAAGAAGTTTTTTCTTTAAGTAAGCATCCGGTTGAACTCACTCAATTTAATGTTCTGGGCATCCTCTCGCTTATCTTTTGGTCACTCATTATGATTGTATCAGCGAAATATGTTGCCTTTATCATGCGGGCTGATAATAGAGGTGAAGGTGGCATCATGGCCTTACTTTCGCTTGCCAATAAAAATGCGCCGAGCGGTAATAAAAGAAATTGGATAATGATTTTAGGTATTCTTGGGGCGTGTATGTTCTATGCGGATGGGATGATTACGCCTGCCATTTCGGTGTTATCAGCGATTGAAGGTCTTGAAGTTGTGGCGCCATCGTTAAGTTATCTTATTATTCCTATTACACTTATTGTGCTATTTGTTTTATTTTATGCACAAAGTAAAGGAACAAATGTTGTAGGTGCACTGTTTGGTCCTATTATGTTCTCTTGGTTCTTAACGCTCGCATTGTTAGGTATTATGAATATTGCGCATGAGCCACATGTACTCACCGCTATCAACCCATTACATGCATTTCACTTCTTCCAATTGTCGCCTATGGTGGCATTTGTCGCCCTAGGTGCGGTCGTCCTGTCTGTAACAGGTGCTGAAGCACTTTATGCAGATATGGGGCATTTTGGTAGACACCCAATTAGACTTGCTTGGTTTATTTTCGTGCTTCCAGCGCTTACATTAAATTACTTTGGGCAAGGTGCTTTAATTATTAGCAATCCTGAAAATATTAAAAATCCTTTTTATCTTATGGCGCCTGAATTACTTGTCATCCCTCTCATTATCCTCGCCACACTCGCTACAATTATTGCTTCGCAAGCAGTCATTACCGGGGCTTTCTCGGTCTCAAGACAAGCACTTCAATTAGGCTTCTTGCCAAGAATGCATGTCGAACATACATCTGAAAATCAAGAAGGGCAAATTTATCTTCCAAGAATTAATTGGCTCTTAATGATCGCAGTGATGGCTTTAGTCGTGACCTTTAAGAGCTCAGGCAATCTTGCAAGTGCCTATGGTATTGCAGTCACAGGTGACATGGTGATATCGACACTTCTCGCAAGTTTTGTGTTCTACGAAGTATGGAAATGGAATTCAACTAAAACACTTATCTTTATGGGAATCTTTTTAGTAATCGATCTTGCATTTTTTAGTGCAAATATTTTAAAAATACCTGATGGAGGTTGGTTCCCGATTTTAATTGGTACCGTTCTTTTTGTTCTGATGACCACTTGGAAAAAAGGTCGTGCGCTTCTTTATAAAATACTTAAAGGGGAAGCTATTGAAATCAATTCATTTATTTCATCTATAGGCGCTAATCCACCACCTCGCGTAGAAGGAACAGCAATATTTCTAACTCCCAATCCGGATGGAGTTCCTCATGCCCTTCTTCACAACCTTAAACACAATAAAGTGATCCATGAGAAAGTTATTATTTTGACAGTGATGTTTATGGACTATCCTCATTCACTTACAAAAGATCTTGTCACTGTAGAAAAATTACCTTACGACTTTTATAAAGTTATTGTGAAATATGGATTCAAAGATGAACCTGACTTACCCAAAGATTTGGCACTATGCACAAAAAATGGTGTCAATATAGATCCAATGAACAGTTCTTATTTTATTGGCAAGGAAATTTTATTAGCTACGCCTAAAGAAAATATGAATTACTGGAGAAAGAAATTATTTATCGGTTTATTTAGAAGTGCGGAAACAATTACCAATCAATTTAAATTACCTCCCAACCGCGTGGTTGAATTAGGAAGCCAAGTATTGTTTTAAGAATGAAATATAGTGTTTTATTTTTTTTAGCATTTCTTATTACAGGCTGCGCTTCCACTACCCTAAAAAATCAGTCGGGCGTAGACAGAAAACAACTCTTGCTTATGCCTCAATCTATGGTTGTCAACATGGCGAATGATAGTTATCGAAGCGCTCTTCAAGAAGCTAGTAAAAAAAATAAGCTCAATGTTGATTCTTTTCAAGTAAATCGCGTTAAAAGAATTAGCAATAGACTCATCACTAATGCTTCTTATTTTAAACCTGAAGCAAGTCAATGGTCCTGGGAAGTAAATGTTCAAGATAGTGATGAGGTCAATGCTTATTGCATGCCTGGGGGTAAAATCATGGTTTATTCAGGCCTGATTCGTAAACTCAATGCTACAGACGATGAGTTAGCAGCGGTTATAGGACACGAAATTTCTCATGCCCTTCGTGAACACGGTCGCGAAAGAATGTCGACAGCTGCTGTGCAACAATTAGGCTTAATCGGTTTTGCTGCTTATATTTCCAATTCAAGTAATCGAAATAGGGCTAATGCAACGATGCAAGCTGCTTCATTAGGCACTACACTCTTTTTTGC
>DOEL01000085.1:0-2225 GCA_003533095.1 Methylophilaceae bacterium
CGAGCCAAATAATATCCCACGAAGATAAAATCAGGCTTTTTGAATTACACCCCACCGACTTAACTTCACTTCTTCATGCTTTAGGCAAAAAACAGAATACTAAAATCTATGGCGAAGATGGCTTTCAAGGATTAAAAGCGCTCATTCCGCCGCCGCCGAAAAGAGGGCTTGTCTTAACTGACCCCTCTTATGAAATTAAAAATGATTACATAAAAGTAGTTGAGTCACTCAAAGATAGTTTGAAGCGTTTTAAAACTGGTATTTATATGGTCTGGTGCCCTTTAATTGATCGAAGTGAGCCTTTGGCCATGCTTAATCAACTCAAAAAATTAAATGTTGAAGAATGGCTTTATGTAAGCCTTTCGATTGCTAAACCTACTGATGATATTGGTATGTTTGGTAGCTATCTTTTTATCATTAATCCACCTTGGAAATTAAAAGAACAATTAGAGGAAATCATGCCCTACTTAAGCAAGCAATTAGGGCTTAACGGCCACGGTTCTTATGAAATTGAAGCAAAAACGAGTTAAAATAACACTATATATCCCATAGGAATTCTACATGCAATTATCAACGCTCAATGCTCTGTCTCCGCTTGATGGAAGATATGCTAAAAAAGTAGATAATTTGCGTCAGTACTTTAGTGAGTTTGCTCTCATTAAATTCCGTGTTGAAGTTGAAGTTAAATGGCTCATTTCATTGTCAAATGAAAAAGCAATCAAGGAAGTTTCTGAACTTAGTAAATCAACCAGAGAATTACTTCAAAATACTATCCAATCTTTTAGTGAAGCTGATGCTGCTGAAATCAAAAAAATTGAAGAGACAACAAATCATGATGTGAAGGCGGTCGAATATTGGCTAAAAAATAAATTTAAAGACAACCCGGAAATAAAAAGTATTTCTGAGTTCATTCATTTTGCATGCACTTCGGAAGACATAAATAATTTATCACATGCACTGATGATTAAGCATGCCAAAGAAAATGTCTTAACACCTCATCTTGAAAATCTTATTCAGAAATTAAAAGAATTAGCGCACGACTTTAGTGGTAACGCTATGTTAGCAAGAACACATGGTCAAGCAGCAAGTCCAACCACAATGGGTAAAGAAATCGCAAATGTTGCTTACAGATTGCAAAGACAAATTGACCAATTTAAAGCGCAAGAAATTCTAGGAAAAATTAATGGTGCCGTAGGTAATTTCAATGCGCATATGACAACCTACCCTGAATTTAATTGGCAAGCCTTTTCAAAAACATTTGTAGAGTCGTTTGGTATAACTTTTAACCCTTACACAACGCAGATTGAGCCTCATGATTACATGGCAGAGCTCTTTCAAAATATGATACGCGTGAATACAATTCTCATCGATCTTAATCGGGATATTTGGGGTTATATATCCCTTGGATATTTCAAACAAAAGCTAAAAGAAAATGAAGTGGGTTCATCCACTATGCCGCATAAAGTAAATCCTATTGATTTTGAAAATTCGGAAGGCAACCTTGGGATTGCAAATGCCTTATTAAGCCATTTTTCAGAAAAACTTCCTATTTCAAGATGGCAAAGAGATTTAACAGACTCAACCGTCATTCGTAATATTGGCCTCGGTTTTGGTTATACACTTCTTGCGCTTGAGTCTTGTCTTAAAGGCCTAAATAAATTAGAAATTAATCCAAAAAAATTATCTGATGACTTAGATCATGCTTGGGAAGTTTTAGCAGAACCTATTCAAACAGTCATGAGAAGATATGGCATTGAGAATCCCTACGAAAAACTTAAAGAGTTAACACGCGGTAAAGACCATATGTCCAAAGAAGTGATTCAGACTTTTATTCAGCAGCTTGAAATTCCAAAAGAAGCTAAAGATGGATTACTTAAATTAACACCAGCAACTTATATCGGCGACGCCATTCATTTAGCAAAAAAAATCTAATGAAAGAAGTTTTAGTTCTTTATTACTCTCAAGGAGGTGCGGTCGGAGAAATGGCCACATATATTGCGAGAGGAGCTGAATCTATTCCTGGTGTAAAAGCTAGAATTCGAACCGTGCCAAAAGTCACATCCACTCTTCAAGCTCTAGAAGATAGTATTCCTAGTGAAGGCCCACCTTATGTTGAACATAAAGATCTCGAAGAATGTATAGGTCTTGCAATGGGTAGCCCAACGAGATTTGGTAATATGGCAGCACCTTTAAAATATTTCATCGATAGCACAATACCTTTATGG
>DOEL01000085.1:2507-7706 GCA_003533095.1 Methylophilaceae bacterium
TAAGTGGAAATCTTATTGGTAAACCTGCTTGTGTATTTACATCTTCCGGATCTCATCATGGTGGTAATGAATCAACACTCCTTAGTATGCAACTCCCATTGCTTCATTTAGGCATGGTGATTGTAGGTGTCCCCTACTCAGTCCCTGAATTAAGCAGTACCAAAACAGGCGGCACGCCCTACGGTCCATCCCATGTCGCTGGAGAATCGAATAAAGCCCCTATATCTGAAGATGAAAAAAAGATATGTCTTGCAATGGGTAAAAGACTGGCTGAAACCGCACTTAAACTATCAGCATGAAAAATTATCTTCAATTAGGGGCTTCTGTTAGCCTCATCTGTCTTATTTTTCTTTTATGCTCTTGGGAGTTATTTTTAGCGCCCTTTAAAAATCAGAGTTCATGGTTAGTTCTTAAAATTATTCCGCTTCTCATTTCGTTGATGGGTATTCTTAAAGGAAAAATTTACACTTACAAATGGACTAGCATGTTGATTCTCATTTATTTTATTGAAGGCACAGTGCGATCCTACTCCGATCAAGATCTATCATCTAAAATAGCACTTTTAGAAGTTTTTTTAAGTATTGTATTTTTTCTATGTTCGACATTTTATGTGAGAGCTAATCGTCCGTAATATGAATATTCTTTTATCTAATGATGATGGTTACGATGCGCCAGGTATTAAAACACTTGCAAACTATTTAAAAAAAATAGCACATGTCACAATTGTAGCCCCCGATCGAAATAGAAGTGGTGCAAGCAATTCTTTGTCACTTGATCGTCCACTTAAAGTCACAGAAATTGAAAAAGATTATTATCACGTTAATGGTACGCCGACAGATTGTGTCCATTTAGCTTTAACAGGGTTGTTAGACACAATGCCAGATATGGTGATCTCAGGCATTAACAATGGGGCCAATATGGGTGACGACACAATTTACTCTGGTACCGTGGCAGCGGCGATGGAAGGCTATTTATTAGATATTCCCTCCTTTGCAATTTCAATGTCACAACATGAAGCAAGACACTTTGAAACAGCTGCATCTATTACAATTGATCTTATTTTGCATTACCAAAAAAATAAACCTAAAGATGCAATGCTATTAAATATTAATGTACCCGATATTCCATTAGAAAAAATTCAAGGTATTCATATCACAAGGCTTGGAAAAAGACATAAAGCAGAGCCTGTCAATAAAACACAAGATGATGATGGCAATACTTTGTATTGGGTGGGTGCTGCTGGTCTTCCTAATGATGGCGGTGAAGGTACTGATTTTTATTCAGTTGACCATGGGTTTGTGTCAGTGTCCCCAATTCACGCAGACCTTACAAGACACAATCAAATTAATGATTTAAAAAAATGGATAAATAACTTTAAATGAGACTGATTTTTTTTATTATTTATAGTGTTTTATTTTCACTTATTAGTGGCTGCGCATCTAACGCTCCAGCGCCAGTGATTGAGAAAAAAATTACGACAGATAAATCAACGACATCACAAAAAAATAAATCTATTGTTCGAGCAAAAAGAGATCCCGGTCAACCATGTCCTGATACTTATATCGTTAAACCCGGTGACACACTTTATAGCTTAAGCCTGGATTGTGGCTTCTATTACAAAGAAGTTGCTCAAGCAAATGACATTAAAGAACCCTATGCTATTAAAGTGGGTGACAAAATAAAATTTAGCCAAGTTAAAACAAACAATCCTGTTGGGACTTCAAATGAAATTAAAAAAAATGAAGAGGTTATTACAACGCCCTTAAAAAATTATGAAGAAGCCGTCACAAATACAGAAGCGCCAACGCAGTCACAAACAAAACCAACCACAGGCGGTATAGTTCATTTAGACAGTCCTAAAGCTTATATAGAAAAATATACGGATGAAGCTTATAACCATAAAACGGTAACACCTCAAACTTCAGCGCAACCAGTTAATAATAGTCCTGTCCCAACTTCCAAAGAAGTAACGCCTATTGTTTTAGAGGATAAAGTAGATTGGCAATGGCCGACCAAGGGTAAATTAGAAAATATTTTTAATGAAGCCCAAGGTCAAAAAGGCGTTGATATTGTAGGCTCACTTGGACAAGAGATTAAGGCAGCTGGATCCGGCAAAGTCATTTATAGCGGCGAAGATCTTAAGGGGTATGGCAAACTCGTGATCATTAAACACAATAACACTTATTTATCTGTTTACGCTCACAACAAAGAGCTTCTCGTTAAAGAAGGTCAAGTGATTACCAAAGGACAAAAGATTGCAACAATGGGAGATTCTGGAACGGATAAAGTGAAACTTCACTTCGAAATTAGAAAGCAGGGTCAATCAGTTGATCCAACTAGTTTTCTCGGGCAGCCTTAAATTCGCCTTTAGCTTCTCTTTCGTAATAGTCTCTTACAGATGACATATCGTGGTCTCTTGCCCACTGGATAATGACATCTAGCGCTGATGCGCCGATTTGACCAATCTGAGTATGAATACCAGCTTGCTCTCTGATAATCAGAAGACCTGGAATTTTATCAACTTGGAAATATTCACCAATTTCAGGATCCGCTTCAATATCTACCATTCCAAATACGATATCTTTATTTTTATCTGAAGCCGCCTCAAATATAGGGGTAAATGCAACACAAGGCTCACACCAAGGCGCCCAAAAATCAACAATCACAAAGTCATTTGCTTCGATTGTTTTTTTAAAATTCTTTTTTGTTAGCTTGACTGTTGCCATCTATATATCCCAATTAAATTCATTTTAAGAAACTATACCGACTTTTCACCCCATTGATTGGTATAAAAAATTTCCCTAAGAGGTTTACGTTTCCGAGCTTCTTTTTCTTTTATTAATACTTCTTCACGCATTTTATCTATTGCAAGCGGATAGCCAATTGCAATAAAAGACATTAGATCATACTGGCTTGGAATTTGAAATAATTGTCTTGTTTTTTCAACGTCAAATCCACCCATTTGATGGGCAACTAACCCCAAACTTGTCGCTTGAAGACAGATATTTTCACAAGCAGCTCCCGTATCGAACTGACTCCATCGATTAGGTTTTTCAGTGTTCGAGAAATGCTTGTGAGCGCAAGCTAAAATTAAAATAGATGCATCCATAGCCCAGTTTTGATTTCCAATAGATAAGCAATTAAGTGCTTGTGTCCATGAAGTCGCATCTTTCTTTTGAAACACAATAAACTGCCAGGGCTGCTCCCCCATGCACGAAGGACTCCATCTTGCAGCTTCCATGAGAGATAAAAGGGATTCTTGAGAGACACATTCTGAAGGATCGTAGGCTCTAGAGCTCCATCTATCCGATAGAATTGGATGAATAGGCTGTTCAGTAATAGCTGGTTTTTTCATTAAGTAAGCTATCTTTATGTTGAAAGTTGTCTCTATAATAAAGATAGTTTTCACTTCCTTCAAATTTAATTCAAAAGGATTCCATCATGATTCAAACTGAACTTCCATCCGAATTTAAAGGGATTAATCGATTTGCTATTAAAGCTATGCTTTATTTAAATGGATTAGCCCATATTATTATTGGCCTCGCCTTGGCGACCTCGATTATTATGTTTACTTGGCTTTTCTTTATTGAAATCAACACTGCAGCCAATGCCCACAATCTTATTCATGGCTTTATTCATGCATTAGGTACTTTAATGCTTCTTTGGTCCATATCCGCCCTGATTTCTGCCGAAATGAGATATCTCAATGGAAGTAAGTTAGAGGTTGAAACTTTTATTGAAGTTGTGATGGTACTTTTTCTTCGAAAACTTATTGTGCTTCCTGTACAAGATTCAACTCCCACATTCGAAGAGGTTAGTATTTGGGTTGGGGGTGCATTCCTGATTGGCTTACTTTACATCTTAGTGATTCACTTTAAAAAAATAATTTCTGATCCCAAGAAAAAATAAACCGCCCCATGACAGATGATGATTTCAGATTTATGAAACTAGCGCTAGAGCTAGCAAAAAAAGCTGAATTGAAAGATGAAGTCCCTGTGGGCGCTCTTGTTGTTAGAAACGGTGAAATCATCGGTCGGGGTATGAATGCTTCCATAAGTGATCATGATCCTACTTCGCACGCTGAAATCAACGCCATCAGAGATGCTGCTAAAGCAATCAAAAATTATCGATTAAAGGATTGCTCGATTTACGTCACTCTAGAGCCATGTGCTATGTGTGTTGGAGCCATTCAACACGCGCGTATTGAAAAAATCATCTATGGTGCTCCTGATCCAAAAACAGGGGCTTGCGGAAGTACGGTTGATCTCATTAATATTAAAGAAATTAACCATCATGCAGAAGCGGTAGGAGGTATTTTAGAAAAAGAATGTGGTCAAATACTCAAAGACTTCTTTCTTTCAAAAAGAAAAAAGCCCTAGTTTTCTAGGGCTTTTTTATTTCAATAAAACAGTTAATCTCTATTACCTAAAATTGCCATTAATAACTGAAGTAGATTCACAAATAAGTTATAAATGTTCATGTAAAGCGCTAACGTTGCCATGATGTAGTTTGTTTCTCCGCCGTTTACGATGCGACTCACATCATAAAGAATGAATCCAGAGAATAATAAAACCGCAACACCCGACAATGCTAAAGCCATCGCAGGCACTTGAAAAAATAAATTAGCAAGAGAAGCTAAGATGAGAAGAATGATACCAATCATCAAAAATTTTCCCATAAAGCTAAAATCTTTTTTAGTGGTCGTTGCAATTGTCGCTAAGGTTAAAAAGATAGCGGCGGTGCCACCTGCGGCAAGGCCAACAATTTGAGCGCCATTACTTAGATGAAATGCAACCTGAAGAATTGGGCCTAACATCACACCTAAGAATAAGGTTAATGCTAATAGAAGAACAACACCTAGACTGTTATTGCGATTTGCTTGAATTGCAAAAAACAAGCCAAACATACCAGCCATAAGCATAATAGCGAACATAATAGGATGTTGTTGAGCAAATAAGAAGCTCATGCTCATACCTATATATGCACCGATTGTTGTTGGAATAAGTGATAAACCAAGTAAAGCATAAGTATTTCTTAGTACTTTATTTGTCGCTAATGCTGATTGCGACTGGCTTTCAATTCTTACATTTTCCATGTTTTTTCCTCTTAAAAGTTTTAAATACTGTCGTTAGATTATAGAACTTACCAAATAGTTTCAATATTCATTTGCATTATTTTACAGAGCCATAATCTGGCTTG
>DOEL01000043.1:0-881 GCA_003533095.1 Methylophilaceae bacterium
TCTTTAAAAGCTTTATCCCAATGAGGCTCTTTTGTTTTGCTATTTGTCCAAACATCGCCCAAGAGATTGACCATCACAGCAGATGAATGAAGTCTTGCGCTTCCGAGTGGAAGACCTGCTAATACCCTTACTTGCTGCTCAAACTGATTTGTCACAGTGGCATCTATGGTGTAATGCCCGGAGTTATGAGGTCTAGGGGCAATTTCATTAACAAACACTTTGCCTTCACTGATAAAAAATTCAACGCCTAAAACACCAACGTAATTAAGTGATTCAGCTACACGTTTTGCAAGTTGATCTACCAAGTCGTTAATCGCTTGACTTGATCTTGCTGGCACAATAGATATATCTAAAATGCCATTCGTATGGATGTTCTCTGAAACATTAAATGTTTTGATATGGCCTTTTTGATCTCGCGCTAAAACCAAAGAAACTTCCATGTCTAAAGGAAGCATTTTTTCTAAAACACATTCTTGTTTTGAAAATTTATGAAAGGCTTCTATGGCTTCTTTTTGCGTTGCAACTCTAGCCTGACCTTTACCATCATAACCAAACCTTGCAACTTTCAAGATCGCAGGATAGATCGATGAGGTCTGCGAAGGAATGTCTTTATCTTCCCGAATAATTTCAAAAGGACCTACAGGCAAACCCGCCTCTTTTAAGAAAGTTTTTTCTAATACACGGTATTGAGCAATTCTTACTGATTCTGCGGATGGACTCACATATATTTTTTTTGATAAAAAATCCATGCTATCAGCAGATACATTTTCAAATTCTGTAGTTACAGCTTGGCATGTATTTCTGATCTCTTCCAATGCTAAAGAATCATCAAAGGCTTTGCATAAATGAATATCTGCGATGGCTCCTGCAGGACTTTTTGG
>DOEL01000043.1:1272-2798 GCA_003533095.1 Methylophilaceae bacterium
GGCTGATCTAATTGACTCAAGGCTTCTCCGACAAATTCATATCAATCACTTTTTTTGCTTGCTTCTCTCTGAAGATTTCAAGCTTTTTAGCTAGCGCTTTATTTTCATGCGCCAGAATAGATACTGCAAAAAGTCCCGCGTTAGCAGCACCCGCTTCCCCAATTGCAAAAGTTGCTACAGGAATGCCTCTTGGCATTTGAACAATGGACAATAAAGAGTCTTGGCCTTGAAGATGTTTGGAAGGAATAGGTACACCTAATACAGGCAATGTTGTTTTAGAAGCAACCATCCCTGGTAGATGAGCTGCGCCTCCAGCACCTGCGATAATAACTTGAAAGCCTTCTTTTGCAGCATGTTCGGCAAATTTAAACATGAGGTCTGGAGTTCTGTGTGCTGAAATGACTTGAGCCTCATAAGACACTTCAAAATCTGCAAGCATTTGTGCCGCAAACTTCATGACTGGCCAATCACTATCGGACCCCATGATAATGGCTACAAGTTTTTTATTTTCTGCCATGTAAAACTCCCATTAAAATCTTAAAGTAAAATTAAATTATCTCGATGAATCAAAGAAGGTTGATCAATGTAGCCTAATAAATTTTCTATGGAATTAGTGGGCTTGCCCATAATTTTTTTTGTTTCTATTGCATTGTAATTAATAAGTCCGCGAGCAATCTCGCGTCCTTCTTTATCTAAACAAAGAACTACTTCACCTCGATCAAAATCACCTTCAACTTTGATCACGCCGATAGGGAGTAAACTCTTACCTTCTTTTTTAAGCGCTTCAACAGCGCCATCGTCTAATACTAATTTACCTCTTAATTGTAAATGATCAGCGAGCCATTGTTTTCTTGCTGCAACTTTTAATTGTTTACTTTCTAAGTGAGTGCCTATCATCTCACCCTGACTTAATCGAATTAAAATATTCTCTTCTTTGCCTGATGCAATAATTGTATGCGCACCACTTCTAGAAGCACGTTTGGCCGCTAAAACTTTTGTGAGCATGCCGCCAGTTCCGATTGAAGAGCCTGCGCCCCCCGCCATAACTTCAAGAGATAAGTCTCCTGCCACACCATGCTGAATAAGCTTAGCTTCCTTATTTTTTCTTGGGTCCTCAGAAAATAATCCTGGTTGATCAGTCAAAATCACTAAAAGATCTGCCTCGATCAAATTAGCAACTAATGAAGCCAATGTATCATTGTCACCAAAACGAATTTCATCTGTAACGACTGTATCATTTTCATTAATAATTGGAATGACTTTAAGCTCTAAAAGAGTATTTAATGTTGAGCGCGCATTGAGATATCTTTTTCGATCCGCCAGATCATCATGCGTTAATAAAATTTGTGCGGCTTTTAATGCGTGCTGTGAAAAATTCTTTTCATAAATTTGTACCAGGCCCATTTGACCTATCGCAGCGGCTGCTTGCAATTCATTAATCAATGTAGGCCTAGCTTTCCAACCTAATCTTTGCATACCTTCAGCCACAGCACCGCTCGTCACCAAAACAATTTCTTTACCTGATT
>DOEL01000036.1 GCA_003533095.1 Methylophilaceae bacterium
ATGCTTATTGCATGCCTGGGGGCAAAATCATGGTTTACTCAGGCCTGATTCGCAAACTCAATGCAACAGACGATGAATTAGCAGCGGTGATAGGACACGAAATTTCTCATGCTCTTCGTGAGCACGGTCGCGAAAGAATGTCGACAGCTGCTGTGCAACAATTAGGCTTAATCGGTTTTGCTGCTTATATTTCCAATTCAAGTAATCGAAATAGGGCTAATGCAACGATGCAAGCTGCTTCATTAGGCACTACACTCTTTTTTGCGCTTCCTAATAGTCGTACCCAAGAAAGAGAAGCTGACGCTATTGGTCTCGAACTAGCTGCAAGATCAGGCTTTAATCCATTTGCAGCCGTATCTTTATGGGAAAAAATGAAGCAACAAGATACAAAAAAACCTCCTGAATTTTTAAGCACCCATCCATCTGATGATAGTCGCATTAGAGAACTGACTGATCTTGCCTACAAATTAAAGCCTCTTTACGAATCAAATCGACCACGCTAATTACATTAGACTTTAATGTAAAATACTGTTTTAACTAAAAAAATATACTTTCATGGATCAATTAAAATCAATTATAGAAAATGCTTTTGAAATAAGAGCTGAAATCAATCCAAAAAATGCGCCACAAGACATTAAAGTTGCTGTCGACGAGGTCCTTAATAATTTAAATAATGGCTCGCTTCGAGTTGCGACACGCATTAAAGATTCGCAAGAGTGGGAAACGCATCAATGGATTAAGAAAGCAGTATTACTTTCTTTTAGACTTTACGATAACGAAGTCATGAAAAGCGGTTACACCAATTACTTTGATAAAGTAAATTCAAAATTTACTAATTTCACTGACGAAGATTTTAAAGCGGGTGGCTATCGTGTTGTACCAAATGCTATTGCAAGACGTGGATCATTTATTGGTAAAAATGTTGTGCTCATGCCTTCTTATGTAAATATCGGCGCATATGTCGACGAAGGGACCATGGTTGACACATGGGCCACCGTGGGTTCTTGTGCGCAAATTGGTAAAAATGTTCATCTCTCAGGCGGTGTAGGTATTGGTGGCGTTTTAGAACCTATTCAAGCAGGCCCAACCATTATTGGTGATAATTGCTTTATTGGCGCTCGCTCAGAAGTTGTTGAGGGTGTTGTTGTTGAAGATAATTCAGTGATCTCTATGGGCGTATATATTGGTCAATCAACTAAAATTTATGACCGCGAAACAGGCGAAATAACATATGGGCGCATTCCCAAAGGCTCTGTTGTGGTCTCAGGAAATCTACCTTCAAAAGATGGCTCATACAGTCTTTACTGTGCAGTGATTGTTAAAAAGGTAGATGAAAAAACACTCGGTAAAGTAGGTATTAACGAGTTACTTAGAGGTATCTAGAAAATGATGGTGTACGGCATTAAAAATTGCAGTACAGTCAAAAAAGCATTAACTTGGCTTGATAATCATAAAATTAAATATGAATTTTATGATCTCAAAAAAGAAGTATTAGATGCTGCTACTTTAAATGCATGGTTTAAAAAGTTACCAGGCCATTTAACTTGGGATATGCTGATTAATAAATCTGGCATGACATGGAGAAATCTTACAGACCGAGAGAAGAAACTCGGAGAGAAGCCAGAAACTGCCATTCAATTAATCATAGAAAAACCAACCGTAATAAAAAGGCCTTTGGTGGCGATTGACAAAAAAATAGTATCACTTGGATTTGATGAAACCTCATTTAAACAATTATTTAAAAAATAAAAATGACTAGAACACTAGAGCTTGCTAAAAATTTAATTGCTAGAAAATCCAACACGCCTGACGACGCTGGCTGCCAAGATTTACTTATTAGCCTCTTAGAGCCTTTAGGTTTCAAATGCGAAAAAATTAAAGTAGGTGATGTGGATAACTTATACGCGCGAAGAGGTAACGAAGCACCCTTCTTCGTTTTTGCAGGTCATACAGATGTTGTGCCAAGTGGTCCAGTTGATCAGTGGATATCACCACCTTTCGAACCTACCATCAAAAATGACAAACTTTATGGTCGAGGCGCTGCGGATATGAAAACATCTATTGCAGCTTTTATTGTTTCTATTGAAGAATTTTTAAAAGAAACTAAAGATTTCAAAGGCTCGATTGGATTAATCATTACCTCCGATGAAGAAGGTGTTGCAGTCGATGGCACTGTGAAAGTTGTTGAGCTCCTTAAAGAAAGAAATGAAAAAATTGATTTCTGTGTAGTTGGTGAACCAACCTCACATGTGAAATTTGGAGACATGATTAAGAATGGCCGAAGAGGATCACTTTCAGCAAAACTTACCGTAAAAGGTATTCAAGGTCATATTGCTTACCCTCATTTAGTTAAAAACCCAATTCATATGGTTGCACCTGCAATTACAGATTTAGTTAATATGACTTGGGATGAAGGTAATGAATATTTCCCAAAGACCTCATGGCAAATTTCAAATATTAAAGGTGGCACAGGTGCAACGAATGTTGTTCCTGGTGAAGTCGATATTCTTTTTAATTTTAGATACTCAACAGCTAGTACTGCTGAAAATTTAAAAG
>DOEL01000035.1:0-2778 GCA_003533095.1 Methylophilaceae bacterium
CTTCAGTCATCATCATCCTCTTTGATCAATGGACATTTGGCATGACAAGGGTGCCTTCATTTTGTCCTAATAAAATACTTTTAAGCGCTCCAGATTTAAATATATTAAAGACTGCGATAGGTAATTGTTGATCTCTGCATAAAGTTAATGCTGTCGCATCCATCACTTTTAAATCTTTTTGAATCGCTTCATCAAAACTTACAACTTCATAACGCTTTGCTTTTGGATTTTTTTTAGGATCTTCAGAATAAATGCCATCTACCTTAGTAGCTTTAATCATAATATCTGCATTCATTTCAACCCCACGTAAAGCTGCAGCTGTATCAGTAGTAAAAAATGGATTGCCTGTACCAGCAGCAAAAATAACCACTTTACCTTCTTCTAAATAACGAATTGCTTTGCCCCGAATATAAGGCTCAGCCACTTGTTCAATATTAAGAGCTGATTGAACACGAGCAATAATACCTGCATGTTTCATCGCATCTTGCAGGGCCAGAGCATTCATGACAGTTGCCATCATACCCATATAATCCGCAGTTGCTCTATCCATTCCTGCGGCACCCAACGCCACGCCTCTAAATATATTGCCTCCACCAATTACGATGCCTATTTGAACTTTTAAATCGAGGCCTTCTTTAATTTCCTGAACCACATTGGAAATTGTGTGTTGATTGATGCCAAAGGGATCATCGCCCATCAAGGCCTCACCTGAAATTTTTAGCAAAACTCTTTTGTAAGCGGATCGTGTCATAATTTTTGTTAAAGTTTAACTTAA
Organism: Methylophilaceae bacterium; assembly: GCA_003533095.1. Classification (GTDB taxonomy): domain Bacteria; phylum Pseudomonadota; class Gammaproteobacteria; order Burkholderiales; family Methylophilaceae; genus Methylopumilus. The sequence continues at coordinate 776 of DOEL01000035.1, forward strand.
TTTTAATCTAGAGGGCACAAAAAAAGGACTGTATGCATCATACAATCCTTTATATGTGATCTTGATAAATTAAACCTTTGCTGCTGCTGCAACCTCTGCGGCATAATCCACAACTGCTTTTTCTATACCCTCACCGACAGAATAAATGCTAAAGGCGTTAATAGAAGCATTGTGAGACTTTAATAATTGCTCAATAGTAATCTTATCGTCTTTAACAAAAGGTTGACTGAGTAATGTAACTTCCTTAAGGAATTTCTGCACTGTGCCTTCTGCAATTTTTTCAAGCATCGCTTCAGGCTTACCTGCTTCTTTTGCTTTTTCAATTGCAACACGTTTTTCTACTTCAATTAATTGAGCATCAATACCCGATGCATTTAATGCTTTTGGTTTGTTCGCTGCGATATGCATAGCTAAATCTTTACCCAAAGCTTCATCACCACCCTGAAGATCCAAAAGAACACCAATTCTTCCACTATGAACATAGCTCACAATTTGGCCATTGGTTTGATAACGAATAAAACGACGTGGTGTAATATTTTCACCAATTTTTCCAACAAGTTGAGCTCTGATGTCTTCAGCATTACCTGAAAGCATTGTTAAATTGGTCAAAGCTTCAATATTTGAAGGGTTTTTTTCATTGATAGCAGTTACAAGTTCATTTGCATATTTTAGAAAATCTTCATTTTTTGCGCAGAAATCTGTTTCTGAATTAACTTCAAGAAGCGTTCCTGTTTTTTTGTCCTGGGCTACATGAGCAATAACGATCCCTTCGGCTGCAATCCTTCCGGCAGCTTTACTTGCTTTATTTCCAAAACGAACTCTTAAAATTTCTTCTGCTCGAGCGCTATCGCCATTAGCTTCTGTTAGTGCTTTTTTGCAATCCATCATAGGTGCGTCTGTGCGATCACGAAGATCTTTGACCATACTTGCGGTTATTTCTGCCACTTTGATACTCCTTAAATTCTGTACGATTAAACTTTATTATTAAAAAAGGGGCATAAAGCCCCTTTTAAAAAATTATTTAGAAATTATTCAGCTACTGCCTCTGTAACTTCCACAAATTCCTCTTCTTGTGAAACTGATTTAGCTAGCTCATTTAATGCTTGGCTTTTACCTTCTAAAACTGCGTCAGCCATACCTCGAGCATAAAGTCTAATGGCTCGACTAGAATCATCGTTTCCAGGGATCACATAAGAAATATCATCAGGTGAGTTATTTGTATCGACAACACCAATAATAGGTATGCCAAGTTTATTTGCTTCAACGACTGCACCACTTTCATGGCCTACATCAATAATGAATATTGCATCTGGAAGCGCTGTCATATCCTTAATACCACCAATAGAACGTTGTAGTTTTTCATAATCACGCTTGTAACCTAATGCTTCTTTTTTATTAAATTTTTGTAAGCTTCCATCTTGTAACATGGCTTCATAATCATTAAGACGTTTAATAGATTGTCTAACCGTTTTGAAATTGGTAAGCATTCCTCCAAGCCATCTGTGATTCACGTATGAAACTCCAGCACGCGTTGCTTCTTCTTTAAGGATTTCTCTGGCCTGTCTTTTAGTTCCTACAAAAAGAATACGTCCTTTATTTGCAGCAAGAGTGCGTATATATTTCAAAGCCTCTTGAAACATGGGCAATGTTTTTTCTAGGTTAACAATATGAATTTTATTTCGATCACCAAAAATGTATGGTGCCATTCTTGGATTCCAGTAACGGGTTTGATGGCCGAAATGGACACCCGCTTCTAACATCTGACGCATAGTAACTGACATAAATGACTCCGTTGTTATGGGTTAAAAAACATTACCTAATTACATCTATTTTCATAGACACCCTAACGTTAGATAATGTAAGAATTATTTCCTCAAGATCCTTGAGGAAGCGCGCTATAATAGCACAAAAAATAAGCTCAAATGCAATTTAAACGCAGCAATCATGACAATACACATCAAAAATCCCCAAGAAATAGAAAAAATGCGTGTTGCTGGTAAATT
>DOEL01000035.1:3162-6958 GCA_003533095.1 Methylophilaceae bacterium
GAAGAAATTGACAGGCTTTGTCATGATTATATGGTGAATGTTCAAAATACGATCCCCGCGCCACTCAACTATGCACCGGATGGTCACACCCCCTACCCCAAGTCAATTTGTACTTCTATTAATCATCAAATTTGTCATGGTGTTCCTGGTCCCAAAATATTAAAAGAAGGCGATATTATTAATATTGATGTCACTGTCATCAAAGATGGTTTTCATGGAGATACGAGTCGTATGTTTCTTTTGGGTGAAACTTCTATTCAAGCTAAGCGTTTATGCAGACTCACTTATGAAGCTATGTGGCTTGGCATTCAAAAAGTAAAAGCAGGTGCAAAATTAGGTGATATTGGTTTTGTAATTCAAGATTTTGCAGAAAAAAATGGATATAGCGTCGTCAGAGAATTTTGTGGTCATGGCATTGGCAAACAATTCCATGAGGAACCCCAAGTACTTCATTATGGAAGACCAGGCACAGGTCTCACTTTAGAAGCAGGTATGATTTTTACCATTGAGCCCATGATTAACGCGGGAAAAAAAGATATCAAACAAATGCCTGATGGCTGGACCATCGTTACTAAAGATCGAAGCTTGTCAGCACAATGGGAACATACTGTTTTGGTGACAGAAAATGGCTATGAAGTTCTTACCGTTTCAGATAAAACCCCACCCCCTCCTGTATTTATTAATTAAACCTTGATACAAAAAGAATTACTCAAGCTAAAAAAAGAAATTACATCAAATGAGCTTAATCTCATTAATATCTTTTTAAAAAAAAGAGATGGTCAATCTTACCTTCTTAATCACTCACTGCTGATTGATCAATCATTAAATAAGCTCTGGAAAGAGCTAGATTTCAAAAATAGTGCTTCTCTAATTGCTTGTGGGGGCTTTGGACGTCGAGAATTATTCCCCTACTCCGATATCGACTTACTTATCTTAATCCCCAAAAAACTCGATACTTTGCTCAGTCAAAAAATTGAACATTTTATAACGCTATTATGGGATTTAGGATTAAGGATAGGTCATAGCGTAAGAAATCTTAGTGAAACAAAAAAAGAAATCAAAAAAGACATTACAGTACAAACCAATCTTTTGGAGAGTAGATATCTCGCTGGAAATAAAACGCTCTTTAAAGAATTAAATAAAATCATTCGAGATACTTTGATTCCGCATCAATTTTATGAAGGTAAATTAAAAGAGCAAGATCGCAGACATCAAAAATATAATCAATCCGCTTATCAATTAGAGCCAAACATAAAAGAAAGCCCTGGCGGATTACGTGATCTTCAAATGATTCAATGGATTGGCAAAAGCCATATCACTGGATTTACATTAGAAAAATTGAATCAAAAAAAATATCTTGATACTCAAAATTATGAACAACTTATTAAAACTGATCAATTCATAAAAAACTTAAGAATTCTTCTTCACATCATAGCCAATCAAAATGAAGATCGTTTGCTTTTTGATTATCAAAATCAATTAAGCCAATTTCTTAAATATAAAAAAACGCCTCATAAGAAAAAAAGTGAATTACTCATGAGAGATGTCTATCAAGCAATCAATTTCACGACTTATATCAATGAGGTATTACTTAAAAAACTTAATCCGAAAAGAAGCCCCGCAATCAATGTAATTAAAAATAATAAATATCTTGTGATTCAGGAAAATTTTTTAGAAATTAGCCCCTCATTTAAAAAGAAATCTATTGCGCCTTATATTTTTGACATATTTATTACGTTTCAAAATCATATATCAATTAATTCACTCGGCCCAAAGTTATTAGTAATGATGCAAAATGCTGTAAAAGAAATAAATCCTGCATTCCGAAAAGACAAAAAAAACCAAGAAAAATTTTTATCAATTCTTAAATCAAACGACAAAGTAAATAGAACACTGCGTATTATGAATAAATGCAACCTAATAGGTGCATATATTCCAGCATTTGGAAAAATAGTTAGTCAAATGCAACATGACTTATTCCATATTTATACAGTTGATGAACATATACTAAATGTTATTCGAAATCTTCGAAGATTCGCAAAAGAAGAATTGAAACATGAGTTTCCTGATTGCTACGACTTATTCAAAAATTACCAAAAAAAATATATCCTCTACCTAGCAGCTCTATTTCACGATATCGCAAAAGGTCGTGGAGGTGATCATTCTGAATTAGGTGCAAAAGATGTTGATAATTTTGCAAAACTTAATCATTTGCCGATTGAAGATCATAAACTTATTAATTGGTTAGTTAAATCTCACTTACTCATGTCTCATACTGCTCAAAAATTCGATCTATCAGATCCACTGATTATTGAAGAATTTGCAAACAAAATGCAGAATAAAGAAAACTTAATTTCTCTTTATCTTCTGACTGTAGCTGACATTAGAGCAACAAGTCCTCATGTATGGAATCAGTGGAAGGCCACCCTTCTTAAAAACTTATTTAATTACACCTTGAATTATTTAGACCAAGATAAATTATCTTCTAAGGATTTAATCTCAAAAAGAAAAGAAAAAGCTGCAATGTTTTTAAAAAATTACAATATTGAAAATCATCATTACAAAGCACTTTGGAAAAATTTTGGTGAGAACTACTTTTATAGGTATACAGAAGAAGAAATTGCATGGCAAACACGCTTGTTATTCTCACATTTAGCTCCTACAAAACCAATTATAAGGGTAAGACATCGACCTAATGGAGAAGGTATTGAAGTACTTATTTATCAAAAAAACTCTCGATATATTTTTAATAAAATTTGCCATTTTTTTGATGAAATTGGATATAACATTGTGGCAGCAAAAATATTTACAACCCAGCATGATTACGCTTTAAATCTTTTTGATTTACTAGATGCAAATCCTAAATCAGTAAGTTATCAAGGTTTATTTAAGTTTATCGAAAAAGAACTAACAAATCGCTTTGAAATACATAGGGAAAGTAAGCCTATAAAATTATCAGAGCGAAGTCGACAAGCCACACATCATAGCTTTGATACTAAAATTTCTATTTTAGAAACTGATCAATCATCAGTATATCAATTAGAAGTAATAACAGATGATAGACATGGTCTTTTAAGTCTTATATCAGATCAATTAACAAAAGAAGAGATATCAATTAATCATGCAAAAATTAACACACTTGGATCGAGAGCTGAAGATACATTTTTAATTACCTATAAAAACCATTTAAAAATGAGCGCTAGGAAGATCAATGATTTAGTTAAAAAATTGAATCAAGCCATAGCATAAGAAGCTATTCACGTATAATTCAAATTTACTGAAAAAATATCTCACGCATGAAAATAGCAATTATTAGAAGAAAATTTACACCTTTTGGGGGTGCAGAAAATTTTATTCTAAGAATGTCATCAGGTATGGCCGCGCTTGGTATTAAATTTTCAATAATATCTGAGGCTTGGAAAGAAAATACAAAAAACATCACTTTCTTAAAAGCAACATCTCATGGCTTATCAAGATACATTCGCCTCTTGAGTTTTACGCATTCAGTTAAAAAAATTATTAGTACTCATAATTTTGATCTTGTTCAATCCCACGAGAGACTTCTCGGTGTAGATATTTATAGACTTGGAGACGGAGTCCATGCGGCATGGATTGATCGAGTAAAAAAAATAAGTCCATGGTACAAAAAACTATGGCTGAACATTGACCCTTACCATCAAAAAATAATTCGTACAGAAAAAGAAATGTCTCAGGATAAAAATCTTTTTTATGTGGCAAATAGTGAACTAGTGAAAAATGAAATACACAATTATTATAAAGTGCCAAAATCACGAGT
>DOEL01000035.1:7248-7760 GCA_003533095.1 Methylophilaceae bacterium
AGTTATTGAAAATGGTATTGATGTAAAAACATTTCATCCGATCTCAGGTTTTAAAAAAGAGAACGCCAAAAAAAAACTTGGTCTTAATCCAAAGTCTCCTGTTATTCTTTTTGTGGGCTCGGGATTTCAAAGAAAAGGTGCGTTTGAACTAGTTGAAGCTATTAAACTTCTTCCAAAATTTCAAGCAATTATTGTAGGGCATGACAAAAAAATAAAAGCTTTAAGAGTTCTTGCTAATGAAAAGAGAATACTTATCACAGGATCACAGGATAATATTAAACCCTACTTAGATGCCTCTGATATTTTTTGTCTCCCATCTATGTATGACAGTCTTCCCAATGCCGCACTAGAGGCATTATGTTGTGGCCTTCCTGTTGTTATAACAAAGGATGTTGGTTTATTTTCTCGCATCAGTGAATATAATGCTGGCGTTATTTGCCATAAAAATAAAAATAGCATTGCTGAAGCGCTAACGGAAGCTTGGAAAAAAAGAAAGCTATTTTCTCAAAATG
>DOEL01000080.1:0-2649 GCA_003533095.1 Methylophilaceae bacterium
CTTTAATACCAAGATCAATTAATGCAAGAGCGGTCATGCCAATACTTACTTGTTCACCCGTAGATACCATTACATCCAATTCTCGTGGATCAGGTTCTTCCATAATTTCTTTTGCTAGACCAATCAGTCTATTCGTTTCTCCAGACATCGCAGAAACTACCACCACCACTTGGTGTCCAAGCGATTTATAGCGAGCTACGCGTCTTGCGACAGCACGAATTCTTTCGGGGGTTCCAACGGAAGTACCACCATATTTTTGTACAATTAAACTCATAAATTTTAGTTAAGAATTATTTTCTTTATTTTAGTTAAGCAATCATTGAAAGCTTGATCAAGAAGTTCGGGTTTTGATCCACCAGCCATTGCTAAGTCAGGCTTGCCACCACCTTTGCCTCCAATTGAAATGGCTAATTCACTAGCAATTTCACCCGCTTTTATTTTAGCTATAAGATCTTGTGTCACACCAACAGCTAAAGTGACTTTGCCTTGATCAACACCACTTAAAATTATAACTGCACTTTTAAGTTCTGATTTAAGTTTATCAATTGTCTCCCGTAAGCCTTGAGGATCGGAAGTGGCTAATTTTTCCATTACAACTTTGACTTCTCCTACGGAGATAGCTTTTTTAGATAAATTGCCACTTTCAGAAGATGTGATTTTTGATTTTAATTGCTGAATATTTTTTTCTTGTTCCTTCATCTGCTCTTGAATTTGGTCAATTTTGTTTAAAAGCTCTGAGGAAGGCACTTTAAGGCTGTGCGCTAGTCGATCAATGATTGAAACATGTTCATTTATATATTGAATAACATTAGATCCTGTTGTAGCTTCAATACGTCGAATACCAGAAGAAATGCCAGTTTCTGAGATAATTTTAAAGGCGCCAATATCACCTGTCCTTTTTACATGTGTTCCGCCGCATAATTCTTTGCTTGATCCTATACTAAGGACTCTGACCTCATCAGAATATTTTTCACCAAAGAGCATCATGGCCCCACTTTTCTTAGCATCATCTAAATGCATCGTTTGTGCTTTGGTATCAGTATTGTTAAGAATTTCCTGATTTACGAACATTTCTACAGATTTAATTTCATCTGCACTTAGAGCATGGGGATGAGAAAAATCAAAGCGTGTTTTAGTATCATCGACAAGAGAGCCTTTTTGTTCTACATGATTGCCTAGCGTAATTTTTAAAGCTTTGTGAAGTAAATGAGTTGCCGAATGATTACGCATAATATTTTTTCTTAAATCATTTTCAACTGTTGCTGTAACTTCATCAGAAACTTTTATACTGTTTGTTTCAACAACACCATAATGAGCAAAAATTTTTGCTTTAATTTTTTGTGTGTCTTCAACTCTAAAAAGACCATTCGAAGTTTTAATGATACCTCTATCACCTACTTGACCCCCAGATTCTGCGTAAAAAGGAGTGGTATCAAGAATCACAATACCTAAATCGTCTTTGACAAGTTCTTTTTTAGATTCATCGCCTTTAAATAAAGCTAGCACTTTAGCTTTGCATTCTGTGACTTCATAACCTTTAAATTCTGTCGCTTCGCCGCTATAGTCGACGTTCATTTTCATTTTAAACTTATTAGAGGATCGAGCCATTGACTTTTGTGCTTCCATGGCGGCATCAAAACCTTTTTGGTCAATTGAAATATTTTTTTCTCGACAAATATCAGCGGTGAGATCAAGAGGAAATCCAAAAGTATCATGGAGTTTAAAAGCAATTTGACCATCAAAAGTTTTTTGATTTTTTTGAGTAAGTGTTTGAATAGACTCTTCTAATATATTCATGCCATTTTCAATCGTTTCGAAAAATCGTTCTTCTTCTTGCATAAGTGATAATGCAATTTTTTGTTTATTTTTTTCAATGTCAGGATAGGCTTTGCCTAACATGCGAACAACATCATCAACTAATTTATAAAAGAAAGGCTGTCTGCAACCTAGTTTATATCCATGCCTTATAGCTCTGCGAATAATTCTTCTTAAAACATATCCTCGACCTTCATTACTTGGAATCACACCATCTGAAATTAAAAATGTACAAGCGCGAATATGGTCTGATAACACCTTTAATGAGGGATGAGTCAGATCAGATGTTTTTGTAATTTTTGCTGCTGATTGAATGAGCGGCACAAATAAATCTGTTTCATAATTAGCATGCACACCTTGAAGCACAGCACTGATTCGTTCCAAACCCATGCCTGTATCAACGGAAGGTTTTGGCAACGCATGCATAACACCTTTTTCATCGCGGTTATATTGCATAAAAACAATATTCCAAATTTCAATGAAACGGTCACCATCTTCATCTTTAGACCCAGGAGGTCCCCCAGGTATATGATTTCCATGATCATAGAAAATTTCAGTACATGGACCGCATGGACCTGTATCGCCCATCATCCAAAAATTATCTGATGCATATTTAGCGCCTTTATTATCACCAATACGGATAATTTTTTCAGGTTGAATACCGATTGACTTTGCCCAGATGTCATAAGCTTCATCATCTTCACTATAGACAGTTACTAAAAGTCTTTCTTTAGGTATTTTGTATACTTCAGTGAGGAGCTCCCATGCATAATGAATGGCATCTTTTTTAAAATAATCTCCAAAACTAAAGTTTCCGAGCATTTCAAAAAAAGT
>DOEL01000080.1:3029-3912 GCA_003533095.1 Methylophilaceae bacterium
CGTTTATCAAAACCTAAGAATACATCTTTGAATTGATTCATACCTGCATTTGTGAATAGCAAGGTAGGATCTTCTCCGGGCACTAATGAGCTAGAAGCAACAACTTGATGTTGTTTTTTCTTAAAAAAATCTAGAAATATATTTCTAATTTCTTCGCTAGAAAGGATTGGATGATTTAATGAAGTCGACATACTTTAACTATTCTTCCTTGGCATTTAGTATTTTTTTTATGAGAGAAACATCAAATCCGCGACTTTGAAGGAAGCGAGCTTGTTTTGACCATTCCTCTTTAGAGGTTGGGAGAAATTTAAATTTTTTTTGCCAAACCTGTTTTGCATATAAAAATTCTTGGTTTTTAAGAGGCTTAAGATATTGCTCTATCAGCGCTTCATCTATCCCTTTTTCTTCAAGTTCTCTAATAATTTTATAACGCCCAAATTTATTCTTTTTTGCATGAATAAATTGTTCGCAATACCGCTCATTAGAAAGCCATCCTTCAGATACTAAAGATGATAAAAAAAGATTTAACGCCTCTTCATTCAATTCAAGCGTTTGAGCGTATTCACGTAATTTTAATTTTAATTCGAGATGCGAATATTCTCTTTTTGCTAGGTAATACAGCGCTCTTTTTTTAAGTAAAATTAATGGATTATTTTTTGTGTTACTCAGTTTCGTCAGTTTCCTGCGGCGCAGTCATGGCTTCGCTCAGAGCTGATGAGTTGGCCCTAATCTTATCTTCAATTTCTTGAGCAATTTTTGGATTTTCTTTTAAAAATTCTCTTGCGTTATCTTTGCCTTGACCAATCTTTTCACCGTTATAGCTATACCATGCGCCCGCCTTTTCGATAAATTTCAATTGAGCGCCAATTTCAATAATTTCACC
>DOEL01000080.1:4245-7405 GCA_003533095.1 Methylophilaceae bacterium
GGAGGGGCGACTTTATTTTTAACCACTTTAACTCTAGTTTCAGCACCTATAACTTCATCACCTTTTTTGATTGCACCAATACGACGAATATCAAGCCTTACAGAAGCATAAAATTTAAGCGCATTACCTCCGGTTGTTGTTTCAGGATTTCCAAACATTACGCCAATCTTCATACGAATTTGATTAATAAATATGACAAGCGTATTTGTTTTTTTAATATTACCTGTTAATTTTCTCAATGCTTGTGACATGAGTCTAGCCTGAAGGCCCATATGTGAATCACCCATTTCACCTTCAATTTCTGCACGCGGCGTTAAAGCTGCTACTGAGTCAACCACCACAATATCAACTGAACCACTTCTTACGAGCATGTCTGCAATTTCAAGCGCTTGTTCACCTGTATCAGGCTGAGAAATAAGTAAATCTGGAACTACAACTCCTAATTTGGCTGCATATTGAGGGTCAAGTGCATGCTCAGCGTCAATAAAGGCCGCGACGCCACCTAGTTTTTGCATTTGAGCAATTACGGATAGGGTTAAAGAGGTCTTGCCTGATGATTCTGGACCATATATTTCTACAACACGTCCTCTAGGGAGGCCGCCAATGCCAAGTGCTATATCAAGACCCAAGGAGCCTGTTGAAACAGATTGAATATCTTCGATGACATCGGAATCATCCATTCGCATGACGGAGCCTTTTCCGAATTGTTTTTCGATCTGCGCTAATGCTGCAGCGAGTGCTTTACTTTTATTGTCATCCATCTATATTTGCCTTTAATTAAAGTGTTTTATCACTAATAATTATTTCATACTTGGGGGTTTAAAGTAAGCGCTAAGACCTGATTTAGTGCAAATAGACAAGAAGATTCACGTATGTTTTTTCTTGATCCAGAGAAGATTTTTGACGCATTAAAAACGACCTTATTTTGATAAGCAATAGCAAAGAAAACAGTGCCTACAGGCTTATCAATTGACCCTCCTGAAGGACCGGCGATGCCGGTGATTGATAAAGCTATATCAGCATGACTCGCATTAAGAGCACCTAATGCCATTTCTGAAGCAATCTCCTTACTTACTGCGCCAAACTCTGAGAGCGTGGTTTGGTTAACTTTAAGCAATTCCATTTTTGATTCGTTGCTATAAGTTATAAATCCTCGGTCAAACCAGGCAGAGCTTCCAGGAATATTTGTGAGTTGTTGACACACCAATCCTCCAGTGCATGATTCAGCCAGCGCAATACGCAAATTACGCTTAATAAGGGCGCTTCCTAATTGAGCACATGTATCTTGAATTATTGTATGAGCCATTGCATTGAAAAATAAACTATTAGCCCAAAAAAAGCGGCCACATAATCATCGAGCATGATGCCAAATCCGCCGCCTACACGTTTGTCTAAATAGCTAATTGGAAAAGGCTTCCAAATATCAAAGATTCTAAAAAGTACAAATAATTCAAAAATGTGAAAAATATTTAAAACAGGTTGGGCAATAATTAACATTAAAAAAAAGGCTGAAATTTCGTCCCAAACAATAGCACTCGGATCTTTAACCTTAAGTGCATTTGCTGTTTGTCCACAGACAAAAATACCCCCAACTGTAAATAGAATAGCAACCATTATCTGCATTAAAAAACTGTAGGAAAAAATAAATAAATAAAAAGGAATCCCGATAAGAGTACCTAAAGTCCCCGGTGCCTTTTTTGAAAGACCAGCTCCAAAACCAAGCGCTATAAAATGCGATGGATGTTTAAGTAGGAAATTAATATTAAGCAAAATGATCAAATCCTTTAGGGTTAAATTTGATTGATTTACCTTGCTCACTTAATATATTTAGAGCCTTTTTCTTTGTGATGTTGCCGATCATAGTGACAGGCGTGTTTGTTTTTTTTGCAATTTTTTTGATAAAAGGCCTATTTTTTTTAGCTGCCGTAAATAGCAGCTCATAATCATCGCCACCATTCAATACAAATTGATATTGTTTTGATGTGTGAATAAACTTTTCACATGGTATGTCATTTAGTAAAAGAGAGGCACCCACTTTTGATGCTTTTAAAATGTGCCTTAAATCTTGAATAAGGCCATCAGAAATATCAATACAACTATTTGCGTAGCGAGATAAATAAGAGCCCAAAAATGTTTTTGGGGTAGGTATCTCAAGCGCTCTTATGCATTTCATTTTTATACGTGGCGGGAGTTTTAATTGGCCTTGAAGATTTGCTAAACCCATAGATGCAAGACCTAATTGACCCGTTACCCAAATATCGTCATTAATTTTTGCACCAGATCTTAATAAAGCTTCATCTTTTTTGCTTTCACCCATAATAGTAATTGAAATACTAAGCGGTCCTTTCGTAGTGTCGCCACCAATAAGATCAATGCCAAATTTGTCTGCACACTTAAAGAAGCCTTTTGAAAATTTTTTAAGCCAAGTATGATTTATTTTGGGAAGTGATATTGATAAAGTGGCCCATTTTGGAATAGCGCCCATTGCTGCAATATCAGATAAATTAACTGCTAATGATTTCCAGCCTAAATGAGATGGGTTTGTATTTTTTAGAAAGTGAATATTTTCAATAAGCATGTCAGAAGAAATGGCTAACTGATAATTATTTCGAACATGAATCATTGCTGCATCATCGCCAACACCTAAAGCAGTTTGTTTCATTTTTTTCTTAAAATACCGTTCAATAATTTCAAATTCAGAAGTCATAATTATTTTGCTTTAGGCCTAAAAGCCTTCACAATATTTTCATGGGTTTCAATAGAAGGCCCATTTAAAAGATCAATGCAATAAGGTACTGCTGCAAAAATACCATGAACCATTATTTCACCTTGATCATTTTTTAAGCCTTCTAGTGTTTGGGCAATAGATTTTGGCTGACCAGGCAAATTGATGATAAGGGTATTTTTTCTAACAACTGCAACTTGTCTCGACAGAATTGCAGTTGGAACAAAATGTAAACTGATTTGACGCATTTGTTCGCCAAAGCCAGGCATCTCCCGATCTGCGATCGCTAAAGTTGCTTCAGGGGTTACATCTCTTAAAGCAGGCCCTGTGCCACCTGTTGTAAAAACCAAATCACATGATTCGATATCCACAAAATCAATTAATGTAGATTCAATTAGAGTTTTTTCATCAGGAATAATTTTTTCTATAGTTTCA
>DOEL01000080.1:7780-10728 GCA_003533095.1 Methylophilaceae bacterium
GAAGCTCGATCGCTAATTGAAATGAGTCCAATTTTAGTGAACTTATTTTTCATGATGAGTCATAATTAGTAAAAACTTGATCATAACATTATCGCCTTGAGAGGATTCTATGCCAATTAAACTTATTTTTATAATGCTGAGTTTATTCAGCATGTTAGCTATTGCTGAAGAGACAAATTTATTCCAAGCAAATTATTTATCTCAGAGTAATAGCAATCTGCATTCATTACAAAAAAAGCCCGATACAAAAATTTATGCTGGCATGAATAAAGAAAAAGATAATATTAAAATGCTTGAGGATGGATATGATTTAATGGGAACCTCTTCATTTCAAGGCCCTTTTGTAGAGCCGAATCAAGCGCTTAAACACGCTCAGTCTATTGAGGCGGATGTGGTTTTAGTCTATGACAGGAAAATAAATGAAATGACACGATCAGCTCGATTAAGACAGATTCATGATGAAATGAAAAAAGAGAATAAGAATGAAAAGAATGCTGTCATTGAGGTTAGTGAGGCAGATTTAAAAGATAAAAATAGTAAATTTGAATTTTATGCAACGTATTGGGCTAAATTACCTCAACCCATATTAGGTTTGCACGTGATTAAATTAACTACGAGAAACTCAGATACCAAAGAGACACAGCAAGAGAAGGGCTTAAAAGTTATTGCCGTTATAAAAGATTCACCGGCTTTTAAAGCTGGCATCCAAAAGGGTGATGTGATACTTGCATTAAATGATATTAATACTGAATCACCGGAAGATTTTTCTAAATCAGTATTTAAACAACAAGGAAATAAAGTCAAAATTAAGTACGCAAGAGATGAAGAAGAAAAAGAAGTTAGCGCTGAACTTAATCGTAGATAATTTTATTTCTCAATTATTTTTTTTATAAGCTTAAACAATTCACGATTATATCTAGGCGCCTTGCCTTTGATTTTTTCTTCTTTTGCTTCTTTGATAGTGTTTAATAAAATTAATTTTTCTTGAGTCGGAAATTTTGTTAAGAAATCATTAATGCTTTGAGGTTCCTCAACTAATTTTTTTCTCCACAATTCTATGTCATGAAAATGTTGTTTTTCTTTAAGCTCTTGTTGATCCCAAAACGTCATAATGGTATTTAATTCAGTCGAATCAAAATTTCTCATGAGCTTACCAATGTATTGACTTTGTCGTCTTTTAGCCCCATTACTTGTAATTTTTTGCATGGCTTGAATGGCCTCAAATAAATTTGTGGGTAAATTTAGCGCTTTTAATTTATTTGAAGATAATTCACACAATTTTAAACCAAGGGATTGAAGATTCTCAGCCTCGAGTTTAAGTTGTGTCCTGCTAACCGTATTTTTTTCTAAATCTTTATCTTTTGTCATATGAATACAAGTGAGTTTAATGAGTGACTATTTCTAAGTTATGATAACAGGGTTTACTTTCTCATCTATTAAGACATGAAAAAAAATCAATTTGATTTAGAGCATCTAAAAAAAATTGCTGAACACACTCTAGGTTATGCAAAAAAAATTGGTGCGACTGCATCTGAAGTAGAAGTGAGCTATGGGACTGGTAAAAATATTTCTGTCCGATTAGGCAGCCTTGAAACCTTAGAAATTAATCGGGATAAAGGTTTCTCTGTCACGCTTTATAATGGCTACCGAAAAGGCAGTGCAAGTTCGTCTGATTTATCTATGCAAAGTATTGAAGATACCGTAGACGCTGCTTTTAATATTGCACGCTACACGGCAGAAGATCCTTTATTTGGCCTCGCTGATAAAAATCTTATGGCAAATAATTTGAAAGATCTTGATCTTCATAATGCGTGGGATATTTCTATAGACCAAATGATCGATCTTGCAAAAACATGTGAGACAGCAGCACTTGATGTGAGTCAAAAAATTACCAATTCCGAAGGTGCGAGCATTTCTTCTTCCGAAGGCATTTTTATTTATGCAAATAGCCACGGTTTTATGGGTGGCTATCCAACATCAAGACATTCGATTGGTTGCTCTGTAATTGCAGAAGAAAAATCGGTGATGCAAAGAGATTATTGGTATTCATCTGCAAGGCATGTCGAGGATCTTCAATCTGTTGATTCAGTTGGTCAATTAGCTGGTACTCGAACACTCTCCAGGTTGGGAGCTAAAAAAATTCATACCTGTCATGCTCCTGTCATTTTTGAAGCGCCAATAGCGACAGGGCTCATCTCATCTCTCATTTCAGCTATTTCCGGGGGTAATTTATATCGTCAATCCTCATTTCTTTTAAACTCCCTTGGCGAGAAGGTAGCAAGTGACCAATTAACTATCGAAGAGGACCCTTTCCTCTTACGAGGAGATGCAAGCTCTATGTTTGATGATGAAGGCGTAGCTACGCATTCAAGATTATTGGTCGATCAAGGTATGATTAATGGATATCTTCTATCTTCTTATTCCGCTAGAAAGCTAGGTATGCAATCAACTGGCAATGCTGGTGGGGCACACAATTTAATTGTTAAGACCGGCAATCAAAATCTCAAAGATCTTATTCGAACGATGCACAAAGGTTTGCTTGTAACTGAGCTCCTCGGTCACGGACTCAATATGGTGACTGGTGATTACTCAAGAGGTGCAGCAGGATATTGGATTGAAGATGGTATGATTGCCTATCCGGTTGAGGAGATTACCATTGCGGGCAACATGAAAGATATGTTGAAACAGATTGCTGCGATTGGAAATGATATTTATAAAAACGGATCAAAGCATACAGGTTCGATCTTAATCGAAACCATGAGCATTGCTTCTAGCTAATTTCCACCTAAAGGAATTGAGTAAGAGTTAATATGATCCGAACCCTCACCATCTTTAACTAAAGTTTCTCTATTTTGCATATAGCTATCACGCATAAATGCATAAGGGTCAAAAGCTTGGTCACGGATATCAATCTCATCCATGAGATCTGCACGTTTATCAACGATAAG
>DOEL01000014.1 GCA_003533095.1 Methylophilaceae bacterium
TTGAAATGGGTGTTTTAGATCCGACTAAAGTAACTCGTTCTGCATTGCAACATGCAGCATCTATAGCAGGCCTCATGTTAACCACTGACTGTATGGTAGCTGAACTTCCTAAAGATGACGCTCCAGCAATGGGCGGAGGTGATATGGGTGGCATGGGCGGTATGGGTGGCATGGGCGGTATGATGTAACTCAAAAGCATCAAATAAAAAAAGACCTCCTAGGAGGTCTTTTTTTTTAATCTTTTTTTTATCTTCCAATAATTTAGGATAGCATTACACCTCATGAGTGCATCCCTTCCCAATCAAAATCAATTCAGAGATCTAAATGAGAAACAAATTGAAGCTGTCACGCTTCAAAATGAATCTGCGCTCATTCTCGCTGGCGCAGGAAGTGGAAAAACTAAAGTATTAACTTCTAGAATTTCATGGCTTATCCAAAACAATGTAGTAAGTCCTTTTGGGCTTATTGCTGTAACATTTACCAACAAAGCAGCAAAAGAAATGCTACAAAGAATAACTATGCAACTACCCATTAATACAAGAGGTATGTGGGTGGGTACATTTCATGGTTTATGTAATCGATTTCTTAAAACACACGCAAGAGATGCGAACTTGCCTGATACATTTCAGATTCTAGATAGTCAGGATCAATTATCTCTCATCAAGAGAACTATGAAAACCATGAATGTGGATGATGAGACTTACGCACCAAAACAAGTGCAACACTATATTAATGGATGCAAGGATGAGGGGCTGAGAGCTGTTCATGTCGATACTTATGACACACATTCAAAAAAATTAAACGAAATATATCTTGAATATGAAAAGCAATGTCAGAAAGAAGGCTTGGTTGATTTTGGCGAATTACTTTTAAGATGCTATGAGCTTTTTGAAAAAAATGCAGCGATACGTCAACACTATCAAGATCGATTTAAACATATTCTGATTGACGAATTTCAAGACACGAGCGAACTTCAATATAAGTGGTTAAAACTTCTCGCAGGTAATACTAGCTTTGTATTTGCTGTAGGTGATGATGATCAGTCTATCTATAGCTTTAGAGGTGCAAGGGTTGGAAATATGAAAGACATGGAAAGAGACTTTCATGTCAAACAAATTATTAAGCTCGAACAAAACTATCGATCTAAAAGTAATATTCTCAATACAGCAAATGCCATTATTGATCACAATAAAAATAGACTGGGTAAGAACTTATGGACTTCAGCTGGAGAAGGTGACCCTGTTAGAATCTTCACCGGTCATACAGATATTGATGAAGCTAAATTTATTGTAGATGAAATCAAAATGCTTCATAGAGAAGGCATTCCTTTAAATCATATTGCTATTCTTTATAGAAGCAATGCTCAGTCTCGTGTTCTTGAACACAATATTTTCTCATCCAACCTACCATATCGAGTCTATGGCGGGCTTCGCTTCTTTGAACGCGCTGAAATTAAACATGCTATCGCTTACCTAAGGCTCATTGCAAATAAAAATGATGACAGCGCATTTTTAAGAATTGTAAATTTTCCGACACGTGGCATTGGTAGTCGATCACTAGAAAACCTTCAAGATATCTCAAGGCGCGATCATTGTAGTTTATGGGATGCCGCACAAAAATCATCCAATCAAGCGCCTGAGAATAAAAAGGGTTTACCTTACTTCATCCATCTCATAAAGCATATTGAAAGTAATTTTGAAGGACTAACGCTTCCTCAAATGATTGACCTTATTATCAACGAATCAGGACTTAAAGATCACTATACTAATGAAAAAGATGGTCTTGATAGAGTATCCAACTTAAATGAATTAGTTTCTGCTGCGGCAACCTTTCTAAATAATGACAACAATGAATCTTCAAACCCGCTTGGAGATTTTTTAAATTATTCCTCTTTAGAAAGTGGTGAAATGCAAGCAAGTGAAGGTACAGATGCCGTCCAGCTCATGACAATTCACTCATCAAAGGGGTTGGAATTTGACGTAGTATTTATCTCTGGTCTTGAAGAAGGTTTATGTCCTCACGAACAAAGTTTGTTCGAATCTAAAGGTCTTGAAGAGGAAAGAAGGTTAATGTATGTAGCTGTAACAAGGGCTCGTTCAAAATTATATTTAAGTTATGCACTATCTAGAATGTTACATGGCCAAACTAGATATGGTATGCCTTCAAGATTCTTAGAGGAGATTCCTGAGGGTCTTATTAAAAATATTAATACTATAAATTTTAAAAATAATCTGGATCAAATTGAGGAGAATTATTCCCAACCTACTCAGCAGAAACATACTTGGCGAATTGGTGAATCAGTCATGCATGAAAAATTTGGTCAAGGAACTGTTCTAGGTTATGAGGGTAACTCTGATGACCTTAGAATTCAAATTAAATTTAATAAGGCAGGCACAAAATGGCTTGCGATGGAATATGCAAAACTCACTAAACGCTAATAGCTTTTAGCGGATTTAAAAATATCTCGGTAACTAATATATTGAAATGCAAACATCACAGATGTGATCACAAGTAATGCAAAGAAAATAATTGCACCCATCAATGAAGGTCCTATCGAAGGAAAGAAGGAAGCTAGAGACCCAATCAATAATCCACACAACAACATAAACAGTATCGCTGTTGTTGAAAAAATAAGCCATGAAAGGCCTAATGGAGCAATATAGATTAAGCAACCCGCAATACTTGATTTGATCGATTTGAAAAGTGAGTAATGGTTATAAACGATTAGCATCGGTGAAAACCAGGTCGCCATAAGCAATGGAAGTAAAAGTAAGATTAATTTTCCTATCATGGGTACAAAGTTATTGATTACACTGACCAACTCATTATTATTTTCTGATAATTTAATAAATTCTTGCATTTCAGAATTTAAAACTATCGTCACTAAGCCAGCATAAGTTAAACAGATAAGGCCAAGTGTTAACAAAATAGCTAACCTGGGTTTTATTTTTTCATATATTGCTAAAAATTTTTCAGCTTTATTCTTGTCATGAATTTTGTAAAAGTTCACTGCGAATACCAAAAATATTGGCCAAATCAAAATCGATGCAATTGAGAAAACTTGAACCATTGGCATTGAAGGTAAAAGCATAAAAATAAAGAGATAAGCTAAGCTCAACATTAACGACTGATTGGGTGTTTTTTTGAACAGCGTAAAACTTTCTTTATTCCAACGGATAGAATCTCGGAATGTAATTTTTTTCATATCAATTGACCTTAAATTTATAACCCAATGCGTTGTTTTAGAATTTTCTTAAAATGATTGGGGTCTTTTGTGTATGTAAGCTCGCCCTCTTTTATATGATAAAAATCGTTGAGCCTTGAAACCCAAAATCTTAATGACGCCAATCTTAATATATCATTCCAAGCTTGATCTTCATTCTCATTAAATGATCTTATCTTTTTATAAGCATCTAAGAAAGCATTTAATCTAGCCTCATCAAAAGAACCTTCATCATTCACACACCAATCATTCACAGCAATCGCTATATCTAAAATAAGATAATCTGTGCATGCATAATAAAAATCTATAAAGCCTGTTACTTCATCATTCAAAAAGAGTACGTTGTCTCTAAATAAGTCTCCATGAATTGTGGATTTAGGGAGTTTATAATTTTGTTTTTCTTGATAAAGAATTTCTTGTTTTAACAATTGACTCTCATCTTGAGGCAATGCATCAAATAAAGAATTAGCTGTTTTTTTTATCCAGTTAAGATCTCTTGTATTTTGATGTTGAGCTTTAAAATTAGCTGATTTCACATGAAGCTCAGCCAAACTTTTACCTACAGCTGCACAATGACTGACTTCAGGTTTTATAAGTTCTTTACCCTTTAAACATGTCACGATTAAAGCAGGTTTATTTTTTAAAACACTTAAGGCTGTACCATTTTTTTTAAAAATTGGTTTAGGGCATAAAAATGAATGCTCTGCTAAATGACTCATTAGATCTACAAAATAAGGGAGTTCTTCTATCGTATTTTTTTCAAAAAGTGTTAATACAAAACGATCTCGTGCTGTCATCAAAAAATAGTTTGTATTGGTAATACCGGATTTAATACCTTGATAATCGATAAGATCATCTAAAGCATAATCCTGAAGCCAGACTTTTAATTCTTCAATATTAATTGATGTGTAAACGGACATAAAAAAAAGGGCCTAAAAGCCCTTTCGCAAAAAAATTTAGAATCTAAATATTACCCATTTAGGTACAGTTAGAGGCTGACTTGGCCCATCATATCTTGCCCAACCACCATCTTGATCTTCTTTCAATAAATAGTATGAAGGTCCGCCAGCGGGTGGTGTAACTTTCATCATATAAAGTTCGCCATTAATTCGATACTCCTCAACTGTATCTTCACCTTTTTTAGTGATAGTAATTTGAGGTTCATCAACAATATCGCTTTCAAAATTCTTTGGTGGTGGCTTCACGTCTTCCAGTGGCTCGAGTTTTTTTTCAGCGATTGCGTTTAAACTCACGAAAGCGATTGCGAGTAAAAAAGCTTTGGTTGTATTTTGTATTTTCATAGTCAAGATTCTAGCAAAAAACCTATAGATGGTATGGTTTATTTGACATTTTATAAGTAAAGCTGGGCTTTTCGTTCCGCCGGCGTTAGCGTAAACCCGATTGATTCATAATGCTTGAATATTGCATCTACTATCTCTTTGGGTCCCTCAAGAATTTGAATCAAATCCAAGTCTTTTTCTTGCGCCATACCTTCTTTTACAATCCTGTCTTTTAACCAACCTAGCAAACCAGACCAGAACTCTTTTCCTACCAAAATAATAGGAATTTTTCTTGATTTACCCGTTTGAATAAGTGTAATCACTTCCATTAGTTCATCCAAGGTTCCAAATCCTCCAGGGAGAACAACGTATGCTGAAGCGTACTTAATAAACATTACTTTACGCATAAAGAAATATTTAAAATTAATTGAAATATCTTGGTATTCATTTGGTTTTTGTTCATGAGGTAGGATAATATTAAGCCCAATACTGGGCCCCTTGCCTAAAGAGGCTCCTTTGTTAACCGCTTCCATAAGCCCAGGACCTCCGCCAGAAATGACGCTAAAACCCGCATTGGATAAAGCCTCTGCTATATCAATGGTGAGTTTGTAGTAAGGATGGTCTTCGCTCACCCTGGCACTTCCGAATACTGACACAGCGGGGGTTATTTTTTTAAGTTTTTCGGTAGCGCCAACAAATTCTGACATAATTTCAAATGCATACCAGGATTCGCTCTCATTATGAGTTTCATCAAACAATTCTGGGCCATTAAATTTAGGTATCTTTTTATCTGCTGACATAAAAACCTTTAAAGTTAAACAATGAAAACACTATTATTGGTCGATGGCTCTTCTTATCTATATCGGGCATTTCACGGATTGCCTGATCTTCGAAACAGTCGCCAAGAACCTACCGGGGCTATTTATGGTGTATTAAATATGCTCCGAAAACTTCATAAAGAGTTCCCATCTGATTATAGCGCTTGCGTTTTTGATGCAAAAGGAAAAACTTTCAGGAATGATCTTTATCCTGAGTATAAAGCTAATCGATCAGCGATGCCTGATGATTTGAGAGCTCAAATTCAACCACTTCATGAAGCAATTACCGCAATGGGTTGGCCTATTATTATTCAAGAGGGTGTTGAGGCTGACGATGTAATTGGCACATTATGCAAAGAAGCTTCGCAACATCAATTTAATGTCGTAGTTTCTACAGGTGATAAGGATTTAGCTCAGCTTGTAAATGACCGTGTCACTTTAATTAATACGATGACGAACGAAAAACTCGATATCGAAGGCGTCAAAAATAAATTTGGATTAATGCCGAGTCAAATTATTGATTATCTAACACTTATTGGGGATACCTCAGATAATGTTCCCGGCGTTGAAAAAGTAGGGCCAAAAACTGCATTGAAATGGCTTAATGAATATCAAACGCTAGACAATATCGTAGCTCATGCCTCTGAATTCTCAGGGGTAGTGGGTGAAAATTTAAGGA
>DOEL01000046.1 GCA_003533095.1 Methylophilaceae bacterium
TTGCCTTTTGCCATAATGTTATCCTTAGATTTTTAACTTATTTTTTATTAACAATTGCTTCTGCTACGTTTCTTGGTGCTTCTGTGTAATGCTTAAATTCCATTGAGTATGTTGCTCTACCTTGAGATAAAGAACGCATCGTTGTTGAATATCCAAACATCTCGGCTAATGGAACTTCGGCGCGAATAACTTTGCCACTAACATTATCTTCCATACCTTGAATCATGCCGCGTCTAGATGAAAGGTCACCCATCACATCGCCCATGTAATCTTCTGGAGTTTCTACCTCAACTGCCATCATAGGCTCAAGAAGGACAGGGTCCGCTTTACGCATTCCGTCTTTAAATGCCATCGAAGCTGCCATTTTAAATGCATTTTCGTTTGAGTCAACATCATGGTAAGAACCATCAAATAGAGTCACTTTGACATCTACCACTGGATAACCAGCAACTACACCTGCAGGAAGTGTTTCACGCAATCCCTTTTCAACAGCAGGAATGAACTCACGTGGTACTGTTCCGCCTTTGATTGCATCAACAAATTCAAAACCTTTACCGGCTTCATTTGGCTCCATTTTGAGCCATACATGGCCATATTGACCTTTACCACCTGATTGTTTAACAAATTTACCTTCAATTTCAACGGGTTTCTTAATCGCTTCTCTATAAGCCACTTGCGGAGCACCTACGTTAGCTTCAACACCAAATTCTCTTTTCATTCGGTCTACAAGAATTTCTAAGTGAAGTTCGCCCATACCTGAAATGATGGTTTGATTTGTTTCCTCATCTGTCTTCACTCTAAATGAAGGATCTTCTTGAGCTAGTCTATTCAAAGCGATACCCATTTTTTCTTGGTCAGCTTTTGTTTTAGGTTCAACAGCAACGTGAATTACAGGCTCAGGGAAAATCATTCTTTCAAGAACTACTTCGCTATTGACATCACATAATGTGTCACCAGTCGTTGCTTCCTTAAGTCCTACAGCGGCTGCAATATCCCCAGCACGAACTTCTTTGAGCTCTTCACGCTGATTTGCATGCATTTGAAGAATGCGGCCAATACGTTCTTTACGGCCTTTGATTGGATTGTAAATTGTATCGCCTGAATTAATTACGCCAGAGTAAACTCGGAAGAAAATTAATTGGCCCACAAAAGGGTCAGTCATAATTTTAAATGCTAATGCTGCAAAAGCCTCTTCATCAGATGCTTTTCGAGTTGTAGGTTGACCTTTAGCATCTTCACATGGCACGGGAGGCACGTCTGTAGGTGCAGGTAAAAACTCAATGACCGCATCCAACATGGCTTGAACGCCTTTATTCTTAAAAGCTGAACCGCATAACATCGGCACAATTTCAAAACTAATCGTTCTAAGACGTAAGCCTTTTTTAATTTCTTCTTCACTTAGATCGCCACTTTCTAAGTATTTATTCATTAATTCTTCATTGGCCTCAGCTGCTGCTTCAACCATTTTTTCGCGCCATTCTTTACATGTATCAACTAAATCAGCTGGAATATCGCGATAATCAAACTTCATACCTTGAGATGAATCATCCCAATAAATCGCTTTCATCTTAATAAGGTCAACAACGCCTTCAAATTTTTCTTCAGCACCAATAGGTACTTGAAGAGCGATTGGATTTGCCTTTAAACGTAAACGCATCTGATCGTAAACTTTAAAAAAGTTTGCGCCAGCTCTATCCATTTTATTCACGAATGCAAGGCGTGGGACTTTATATTTATTTGCTTGACGCCAAACAGTTTCTGATTGAGGTTGAACGCCACCCACTGCACAGTAAACCATGCACGCACCGTCAAGAACGCGCATTGATCGCTCTACTTCAATAGTAAAGTCAACGTGTCCTGGGGTATCAATAATATTAATACGATGTTGATCAAATTGTCCGGCCATACCTTTCCAGAAACAAGTTGTCGCCGCTGAAGTAATAGTAATACCTCGCTCTTGCTCTTGTTCCATCCAGTCCATGGTTGCAGCGCCATCATGCACTTCACCAATTTTATGGTTTACCCCTGTATAAAAAAGAATACGCTCAGTTGTTGTAGTTTTACCTGCATCAATATGCGCGCTAATTCCTATATTTCTGTATCTATTAATGGGGGTTGTACGAGCCACTTTGAATTACCTTTTAATTTTTATGTTTAGAAACGGAAATGTGAAAACGCTTTATTGGCTTCTGCCATTCTATGAACTTCTTCACGTTTTTTCATTGCAGCGCCTTTATTTTCTGAAGCTTCTACAATTTCTGCCGCTAAACGCAAATCCATTGATTTTTCACCTCTTTTACGAGCTGCATCTCTTAACCATCTCATAGCTAAAGCAACACGTCTTGAAGGTCTAACTTCCACAGGTACTTGATAGTTAGCACCGCCTACGCGACGACTTTTTACTTCAACAACTGGTCTTAAATTCGTTAATGCGAGAGAAAATACTTCGATAGGGTCTTTACCACTTTTCGTTTTAATTTGATCAAATGCACCGTAAATTAATCTTTCAGCAACGGATTTTTTTCCGCTCGTCATTAATACATTCACAAATTTAGAAACCTCTTGGCTTCCGAATTTTGGATCCTGAAGGATGATTCTTTTGGGAACTTCTCTACGTCTTGGCATATTTTGTTTACCTTAATTTAGTATTCTAAAAACTTAAGCTTCTTTAGGGCGTTTTGCGCCATATTTAGATCGAGATTGTTTACGATCTTTAACACCAGC
>DOEL01000093.1:0-5082 GCA_003533095.1 Methylophilaceae bacterium
TTATTATTTCAAGGGGTAATAGTGAGCGAGGTTATAAATTTAACGAAGATATTACACATAATCGTTTTTTAATTAAAACTAAAATGCCAAGCTATCCGAAAGAGTATTTTAAGATTGGCGTTAATCTCTACGTCTGTAAGCAAAAACTTAATCCTTCAATTCTTTCAGGCGTTAAACATCTCAATCGACTAGAAAATATTATGGCAAGACAAGAATGGAAAAGTGATGATTATGCTGATGGTATTTTACTTGATCACAATGGATATGTGATTGAATGCATTTCTAGTAATATTTTTATGCGCATTGGAAAAACCATTTATACCCCAATGATAAAACATGTTGGTATTAAGGGGGTTACAAGAGAATTGATTATTAAAATCTCAAAACAATTAGGTTTTAAAATTAAAGAGACAACCTTTAATTTAAATAAACTTTTACAGAGTGACGAAGTCTTCATTACAAACAGCTTGTTTGGTGCTTTGCAAGTTAAAAAAATTAAAAATAAATCTTGGCAGCATCAAGAACTAGCTTCATTATTTAACCAGTCTCTTGAGAATTTAAATATATGAAAAAATGGCTTTTTCGGTTAATGATCATTCTGATTCTCCCTTTGATTTGGATTGTTCATTTCCTCATAACGCCACTTCATATCAATAAAGCAGACTTAGCTATAGAAATTGAGCCCGGAAGTAGTCTCAAAACAATTGCATTTCAACTTGTCGACGAGAAAATTCTAAATGAACCTTGGAGATTTATTATTCTTGGTAAAGTATTGGGTCAATCTAGAAAATTAAGGCCCGGTAATTACAATCTTAATCCGAATATTACGCCTTACCAATTATTGAAATCTTTTGTGGAGGGACGAGCCACAGAAGGTTCAATTACCTTTATAGAGGGTCAGGATCTTCATTCAATGTTAGAAAAAATAAAAGCGAATGACAGTATTAAAAAAACAATGAAACCTTATGATTCCAAGGCCATTGCTCTGGCAATTGGAATTCCGTTTGAATCAGCCGAAGGGCAGTTTTTTCCTGATACTTATTATTTTAGTAGAAATACTTCTGACATTGAAATTCTTAAAAGAGCGTATAAGGCGATGCAGAAAAAATTAAATTATGAATGGGCACATAGAGCGGAAGAAGTGCCTTACAGAGATAGCTATGAGGCTCTCATAATGGCATCTATTATTGAAAAAGAAACAGGCAAATCAATAGAGGCAAATCTTATTTCTGGTGTATTTATACATCGATTAAGTATTAATATGAAATTACAAAGCGACCCTACGGTAATATACGGACTTGGTAAAAAGTTTACAGGCGATATTACAAAAAAGGATTTGATGACCGACACGCCGTATAATACGTATACAAGAGAAGGGTTGCCTCCGGGTCCTATCACTATGCCAAGTTTAATTTCTATTCGAGCCGCACTTCACCCTACAAAAACAGATGCGCTCTATTTTGTAGGCAAAGGTGATGGCACTCATTATTTTTCCTCGAATTTAAATGAACATAATAATGCTGTAAGAAAGTATCAGATTAAATAATGTCTAAAGGTAAATTTATTACATTTGAAGGCGTTGATGGTGCAGGTAAAAGTTCTCATATTGACGAAGTGATATCTTTTCTTGAATTAAAAAAAATTGCAGTGCTAAAGACAAGAGAACCTGGCGGTACAAAACTTGGAGAAAAATTAAGAGAATTGCTTCTTCATGATGAAATGGATCCAGAGACAGAAACGCTTCTTATGTTTGCGGCTAGAAAGCAACATATTGTAGAAATTATAAAACCAGCACTTGATAAAGGTATATTTGTGGTGTCTGATCGTTTTACTGATGCAACATATGCTTATCAATATGGTGGAAAACATGTGGCTTATTCTAAAATTGAAGCACTTGAATCATGGGTTCATCCCGATCTCAAGGCTGACCTCACTTTGTTATTTGATTTACCTGTCGAAATTAGTATTGATCGTTTAAAAAAAAATAGATCGCCCGACAAATTTGAAAAAGAAAACGAATCATTTTTTAACCGTCTTCGAAATGTATATTTAGACTTAGCAAGACAACATCCTAATCGTTATAAAATTATTAATGCAAATCAGGCTATTGAATCCGTATCTCAAGATGTTATTGAAGCAATAAAGACTATTTTATGATGGATTCTATCTATCCTTGGTTTAATGACGCTTGGATCGCTATACATGGTAATGAAAAGTTGCCACATGCTTTAATTTTCAGAGGCAAAGAAGGTATAGGTAAATATAATTTTGCAATTAAATTTGCAAAATCTTACTTATGTCAAAAACCGCTTTCTAATTATTTGCCATGTGAATCTTGTTCAAGTTGCAAATGGTTTCCCGATTCACACCCTGACTTTAAGCTTGTCGCCCCGATTGAAAATGAAGATGATGAGCCATCCAAAAGAAAAACTGTTCGAAAAAAGAATATTTTAATTAATCAAATTCGAGAGCTCTCAGAATATCTTGAGCTTTCAGCTCATCAAGAAAAGGGTAGGCGTGTTGTTTTAATTGAGCCAGCGGACTCACTTAATCAAGCGGCATCTAATGCACTTCTTAAAATTTTAGAAGAGCCACCTGAAAACACTTTATTCATTCTAGTCACAAGCCAAGCGCAAAAACTAATTGCTACCATTAGAAGTCGATGCCAATTATTAGATCTTCGAAGCCCATCCTTAGATGAAGCTAGATCATTTCTGGTTGATCAAAAAATAGCCTATGAAGACAGTTTGCTTTCATATACTGGTGGTTCACCATTTAATGCTATTAAAGAATTAGAAAATCAAACGGAACGAGAAATTATTACCCAATTACTATCTCAAGGCCATAATATCGATATCACTAAAGTCAATTATTCAATGCTCACTCAAGGACTTGATTGGACATTAAATATGATCCAAAAATGGATTTTTGATTTATTGCTTAGCTTTCATGCGCAGCAAAATTATTATTTTAAAAATGAAGAAAAGCGTATTCACTCTCTCGCAAAACAAATTAATCTTGACGCTTTACTTTTATATACAAATGAATTGAATGAATTAAAAAAAATTGCATCACATCCAGTTAATCAAGAACTTCAATTGCAAAATATTTTTATTAAATATAAACAGATTTTTGAGACATTATGACAAGTTTTGTAGATTCTCATTGCCATATTAATTTTCCAGAGCTATATCAAAATATAGATTCTATTCTTTCCAAGATGTCATCTAATAAAGTTACCCATGCTTTATGTGTAAGCGTTACTTTGGATAAATTGCAAGACATCTTTAAGATTGCTAATACATACCCTCATATCTTTGCTTCTGTGGGTGTTCATCCTGACTATGAAGATATTGAAGAGCCATCTGTAGAGGAATTATGTTCTCTTGCTAGAGAAAATAAAGTTATAGCTATTGGTGAAACTGGACTAGATTATTTTAGAGTGCAAGGCGACCTTACATGGCAAAGAGATCGTTTTAGAACGCATATTAAAGCTGCTATTCAATCAAAATTACCTCTTATTATTCATACACGGAATGCTGCTGAGGATACTTTAAAAATCATGCGAGAAGAGGGTGCTGATCAAGTAGGCGGTGTAATGCACTGTTTTACAGAATCTCTTGATGTAGCTATTGAAGCTATTAAACTGAATTTTTATATTTCATTTTCGGGTATTGTAACGTTTAAAAATGCATCTGATTTAAAAGAAGTTGCGAAAGCTATTCCTCTTGATCGTATGCTTATTGAGACTGACTCACCATATCTTGCCCCCGTGCCGTATCGGGGCAAAATAAATGATCCGTCTAATGTCATACATGTAGCGGAAGAAATTGCGAAACTAAAAAACATTTCATTGGAAGAGGTTGGTCAAGTTACCTCACAAAATTTCTTTAAGCTTTTTTCTAAATGCCATCTTTTGAATTAACAATTCTAGGAGCCGGATCAAGCGCTGGCACTCCTGTTGTTGGATGTCATTGCGAAACTTGCTTATCTACCAATTCAAAAAATAAGCGAACACGTTGTTCATCACTTATTAAATTAAATTCAGGCGAGCATATTCTTATTGATACCAGCCCCGATCTTCGTTTTCAATCCTTAAGAGAATCTATTCCTAGAGTTGATGCTGTGCTTTATACGCACACACATGCAGATCATCTCCATGGCATAGATGATTTAAGGGCTTTTTGCCAACTACAAAAGATTCAAATACCTATTTATGGAAAAAAAGAGTCGCTTGACCATATTGCATTAAAATTTGGCTATGCATTGAATGAACCTAAAGGGTTTTGGGAGATGCCCGTATTAAAAGCAATACCAATTCAAGATCCATTTTTACTTTTTGGCGAGCTTGTAACTCCAATTCCAGTCGTTCATGGAAAATCAGAAATCTATGGTTATCGCATCGGAAATTTGGGGTATCTCACAGACGTATCGGATATACCTGAAAACTCACTGAAACTTTTAGATGGTTTAGATATCCTATTATTAGATTGTTTACGTTTGAAAGAACATCACACACATATCAATCTCGAACAAAGTTTGATCTTTGCTAATCAAATAAAAGCAAAGAAAACATATTTAATTCATATGACACATGATTTAGAATATGAAGCATTAAAAAAAGAATTGCCTAACCATATCGATGTTGGATATGACGGGCTAAAGATCATCATCAACTAAAGGTTAATATGTCAACATTATTTAAAAAAATATTATTTATATTCATAGCATTAGGAATTTCTTTTCAAGTATTAGCTGAGGGTAAAAAACTATATACAGAAAATGAGTTTTTAGATACTTTTGGCGCGAAATCTAAAGAAAAAGTGCTTCAAATTCTAGGGGAACCAGCAAGAAAAGAAATGTCTGTTAAGCCAACAAATGCAAGTTCTGTAATTGGAAGACCAACTGAAGACCGTGCAAATCCAAGCAAACGCGTTAATATCGAAATGTGGTATTACAACAATCTTGTAAAGTCTGATGACAAAAACACCTGGAAGCAGACTGAACTCACAATTATGGATGGCAAGGTCTATAACATAGGCTTCTTTAATAGTCGCTAGTCTCCATGAGTGGCTCAAATCA
>DOEL01000093.1:5410-5663 GCA_003533095.1 Methylophilaceae bacterium
CTTAATGGTTCGTGGGACGCCTCACACAAAATTGTACAAGACCTCCATTCGAGCCAGGCTTTTTGGATCCATGCTGTGCTTCACAAAATCGAAGGTGATGAATTCAACAGTCGCTATTGGTATGAAAGGGCACAACAATCTTATGAAGCATATAATGATCCTAAGCAAGAGCTCATCTTTATACGGAATAACTTATAAAAGCCTTTATTATGGATAATCAAGACGCTATTGAAGTCACTTGTACTGATAACGG
>DOEL01000093.1:5977-7978 GCA_003533095.1 Methylophilaceae bacterium
AATTACAGGGTAAAGGATCAATTAGAAATTTCATTAAATACAGTAAAAATTCGAATGCAATACAGGTTAGGAATTTTTGTAGGATCTATGGCGGGGATGGAGTTTGTTGTCCAGGAGGATGCATTACCGAGACAATTTAAAGACTTTCATAGGTAGGTTTAGACATTATTAACTTCGTATAATGTATATTATGTAAAATTAAATATACACCTAAAATCAGATAGTTTTAAAAAGTGTCTTTAGGTCCTCTGCTCCAATATCATTAGCAATCTTATTTGCTTCATCAAGCTTTGATTTACTAAGTTCATTATTTGATTTCTTTTTGTAATATTTACTTTGCGCATATAAGACCTTAGCAAGGTAGTACATTCCCCCATTCTCACGAGCCAACCTTTCAAATTTTGAAAGTGTTCTTTCAGCTGATGTTAGATCATTCACTTCAAGATAATATAAGGCAAGATTAATACCAGAATCTGCATATTCACCAAGTAAGCCTGTTCGTTCAAAAGCTAAATTAGCCTTTAATTCGAATTCTATAGCCTTGGTAAAATTTTTCATTGATGCATATGCATAAGCAACTCGGTCCAAATTAGTAGCGCGTTCATCATCATTTGCAGCTAACCCAAAAGCCTCAATGAATGAATTTGCTGCTTCTTCATATTTAGCAAGGAGCAATAAAGTCTCGCCAATTTCAATTAAATATAAGCGCTTAAAAGTTTTATTCGTTTGAGTACGTGAAATAGAACTTTTTAAATGTAGAAGTGCTTCATCTAACTTATTAGCTTCCTTTAATGTTATGCCTTCTAGTAAATCGGCCATAGAATGATCAATATCATTTTTTGCTAATTTATCAGCCAATTTAAAGTCACTAAAAGCTTCGTCATAATGGTGAAGCTTTAAATTTGCTTGTCCGTGACAAAAGGCAGACTTATATTCGCTTTTTTTTGTTTTTAAGGCCTCTTCATACTGGTTATCACTTAACAGTTCATCACAAGATTTGTTTATTTCCTTGGAATAGATATTTATTGAAAAAGGTATAGTAAGTAGAATGAATAAAAATTGTATTTTAAATTTCATAATTTTTTTAATTGATAAGTTTTAAAAGTTCATCTTGAGAAATAACTTTAACACCAAGCTCTTGTGCAATAGTTAGTTTACTTCCAGCATCTAAACCAGCAACAACATAATCAGTTTTTTTAGAGACGCTTCCAGCAACTTTTCCACCATTTAATTCAATGATTGATTTAGCTTCTTCACGAGACATTGAAGGCAAAGTTCCTGTAAGAACAAAAGTTTTGGCCGCAAAAATTCCTGAAGAGGATTTTTTGATATTATGTTTTGGCCAATTAACACCAAGTTTTATTAAGGATTGGATTATCTCCCTATTCTTATTTTGCTTAAAAAATTCACTGATAGATTTTGCAACTGTAGGGCCAATATCAGGCACAAGTTGCAAACTCTCTTCTGTTTGTTTCATAATTTCATTTAAATCTCCATAGAAACCTGCAAGATCCTTAGCGGTTGATTCACCTACATTACGAATACCAAGTGCATATATAAATCGGGGTAGTGTAGTTTTTTTACTTTTTTCAATGGCGTCTAATAAGTTTTGACCTGATTTTTCAGCCATACGATCAAGGGTTATTAATTGATCAAGTTTTAGTTTATATATATCAGGTAATTCACGAATTAATCCCACAGTTACGAGTTGTTCAACAGATTTATTCCCTAAACCCTCAATATCCATAGCTTTTCGTGACGCAAAATGAATAATAGATTGTTTTTGTTGGGCTGGACAAACTAGACCGCCTGAGCATCGAATGACGGCCTCATCATCTAATCGAACCAGAGGAGAGTCGCACTCTGGGCATTTAGTTGGCATTTTAAATTTTTTTATTACTTTTGGTCGTTTATCAATAAGCACCCTTACAATTTCCGGTATTACATCCCCTGCTCTTCGAATACTTACAATATCTCCGATATGAATATCCTTGCGAATCA
>DOEL01000040.1:0-5226 GCA_003533095.1 Methylophilaceae bacterium
ACAGTAAGATTTGGATTTGCAAATTTAAAACCCTTAGATTCTAATTGCTTGCCAAATTCACCTACGTCATTATTCTTGAGTCCAATTAAGTTTCTCTCGCCATGACCATCAAGATACATAACCGCTTGTTGATTAGTTCTAGACAAGCGCATAAATAGATTTGTCATTTCTTGTTCTGCAAAAGGCGGATTAATGTGCTCTGATCTTTTTTGAAATTCAACCACAACCTCGCCATCTACTTTAATTCCCATTTCTTGCGCCAATTTTGGCTCTTCTACAGGACTAATAAATTTAATGTTGATATCAGATTTAGTTCTTTGATATCTGTTCATAAAGTTAATAATGCCCTGTCTAAAGGTATCGCCATTATTCACATCATCTTTAGATGCAAAAACAGTGAGTGTGATTGGCCCTTTCATTTGCTTAAGAACATTAATACTTCCTGTTGTAAGCGTATTTCGATTAGCTTGTGTAATATCCTTTGAAAATTTATATTGGTTTGCAAGAAAGCCTAATAGAAATATCAAAACAATAAATAGAACAACAAAAAAACTATTTTGAATGAGAATCTGTAATCTTAATTTTGAATTAATTTTCATAAAAATTTATCCACGAAGCCTATCAGCGTCGAGGCGTCTAATCGTTAATGTTAAAAATGTTGATATGAACAAAAAGAAATACATTAAATCTGAAGTATCTATAAGGCCCCTTGAAAAGCTTTGAAAATGTTTCATAAGTGATAAGTATGCAAACCAGTGATTAGGATCACTTGCAAAAAAACGCTCCATAATCATTAATGCAAAAAGTGAAATAAAACTTAATATCGCAGCAATAATCGGTTGTTGAGTTAAGCTTGAAAAATAAATACCTAAGGCTGAGAAGCTTGCCACAAGAAGCCATAATCCAATGGAGTTTGCAACAAGGTAACCAAAGTCTATATCTGCCCAAATATTAAGTGTTGTGAGCATAAGAAAAATATATAAAACAAGAATACTTAAAAAAACAATTAAGCCTACAAATTTACCTAAAACTATTTCAGTCAGTGAAATAGGTGCGCTAAATAAAAATGGCAAAGTCTGACTTCTTCTTTCTTCGCTAATAAGCCGCATCGTTAAAAGAGGCACTGCAAACAGCATAATGAAAGAAGCAATACTATAAACAGTCTGTCCTACAAATATAGTCACACCGACGCGCTCAGCAGGTCTAATCGCTCCAGACATCACTTCAAAATAATTATTAACACCTGTAAGGTAATAACTTCCGAATGCCATCATAAGAAGTGCGAGAATAATCCATCCCATGGGGGATGCAAATAAACTTTTAAGTTCTTTTCTTGCAATATTTAAAATCATTTTTAATTACCACTCATATTTATTTAATTTTTTTGTTTCTTTTCAGTTAACTGTACAAAAACATCCTCGAGACTTGTTTGATCTGGAGCAATTTGATAAAGACCCCAACGATTTTTTACTGACAGTTTAACAATTGCTTCTGATGGAGAGAGTTTGTTTTTGAAATGAATGCGATACATGCCTGTTTCAACTTTTTCAACCTTAGTAACACCTTGAACATCTTTTAACGCCGATAAAGGAGGAGCCTTTGAAAAGCCCACCAAAAGTTTATTGCCTTGTCGATGTTGTTTTAATTCATCGATGGAACCATGAAATACTAAATTGCCTTTATCAATAATTTGTACACGATCACACACCATTTCAACTTCAGGAAGAATATGCGTAGATAAAATAACGCTATGTTTTTGTCCTATTTCTCGAATAAGAGATCTAATTTCTCTTATTTGAATAGGGTCAAGACCTACTGTTGGTTCATCTAAAATCACAACCAATGGATTATGAATAATCGCTTGAGCAATAGCTACACGTTGCTGATAACCATTAGATAAATTTTCAATTAATCGCTTACTCATATGACTTAAGCCGCATTTTTCTTTTGCAATATCCACAGCTTTTTTAATCTGCTTAGAGGGAACCTTATGAAGGCGAGCAGCAATAGTTAAAAACTCGTCAACTGTGAGCTCTTTATAGATAGGGCGCATTTCAGGCAAATATCCAATAAGGGCTTTTGCTTCTTTAGGATTTTCTATTATGTCAATGCCGCAAATTTTTACCGTACCAATTGAGGGAGCTAAGTTACCCGTGAGCATTCGCATAGTCGTGGATTTACCAGCGCCATTAGGTCCTAAAAAACCTAAAACTTCTCCTTTTTCTAAGTGAAAACTTACATTTTTAACAGCCTCCCGACCGCCAAAAAGTCGCGTCAGCTCAATAGCTTCTAGGGTTAAATTCGACATAGATATTTTTTTGAATTTTTATTGAAAAAATGAATCATAGATTATACATATTAAAAATATTGTTTTGGTTTATTGGCCATTACATCATTGTTATCAGACTAATTATCAGTCAAATTAGTTTAAACTATTGTAGAAATCAAATCTCAGGAAACTTTATGCATCAGCTTCGAATATTTACTTTTCTAACTCTTCTATCCTTCAGTATTCTTGCTAACGCTAATGCTAAACCTGATCCAATTAGTTCAGATAGTGATTATACCAATCCCGATCTTGTTTTTAGGCTCTTGTTGGCTGAAATTGCATCTCAACGTGGGGAACTTAACCTTGCCAGCGAACTTTTTTTAGATTTAGCCAAGCAAACAGATAGTGCGCTTTTAGCAGAGCGGGCCACAAGACTTACCACATACACCCGTAATGGCACAATTGCCTTAGAAGCATCTAAAATTTGGAATGAACTTAATAAAGATTCTATTGACGCACAACAAGCGCTCAGTGAGATCCTTGTTGCAAACAATAAACTTAATGAAGCCAAACCAATTCTTCAAAAGCTTTTACTTAAAGAAAAAACCAGGGCGAGTGGTTTTTTATACTTAAATAGCTTACTTTCTAGAGTGCAGGATAAAAAAGCTGTACTAACCCTTGTTACTGATTTGGCGCAACCCTATCCGAAATTAGCTGAAGCACACTTTGCTATTGCCCATGCAGCTTGGATAATTAAAGATCAAAAAACATATGAAAAAGAATTAGCTTCTATTAACCAAATTAAGCCAGATTGGGAAATGCCTATTCTTTTTAAAGGCCAAATCTTGGCCCAAGAAAGTGCTGAAAGAGCGCTTGCTTTTTACAGTGAATTTTTAAATAAATATCCAAAATCAAATGAAGTAAGGTTGGAATATGCAAAGCTACTCACTAACGGCCGAAAGTTTAATGAAGCAAAAAATGAATTTATAAAGCTCGTAAATACTGCTAACAGCTCCTCAGAAATCACAATAGCCGTGGGTCTGTTATCCGTGGAGCTTGAAGATTATGACCTAGCAGAAAAATATTTCTTACAGAGCCTCAAAAGAAATCCGAAAGATAAAGATCAAATATTTATCTATCTTGCGAAGATAGCGGACAAAAAAAATCAAAATGAAACAGCGATCACTTGGCTCAATAAAATTAACAATGGCCCTCACTTTATTGAATCAAAACTAATCGCAGCCGAAATCATTGCCAAAAAAGAATCTATTGATAAAGCCTTAATATTTTTAAATGGTCTTAAAGCGAATTCACCAGAAGAAAATTTAAGTCTCATTCAATCAAAAACTTCATTTCTTACAAGAGCCAATCGCCATCAAGAGGCATTTCAACTCATGCAAAATGAAGCATCAAATTTCGCTCACTCACCTGAGTTTAAATTTGATTATGCACTTCTCGCTGACAAGTTACATAAATACGATCTAATGGAAAAGCTGTTAAGAGAAGCTATTAAAATCAAGCCTGATTATGCTGTTGCTTACAATGCGCTTGGATATTCATATGCTGATCGAAATATTAATTTAGAAGATGCTAAAAAATATATTGAAGTTGCTTTATCAATTGCGCCCAACAATCACTACATTTTAGACAGTATGGGCTGGCTGTATTACAGATTAGGTAAATTAGATTCTGCACTTTCTTTTATTCAAAAAGCATATGACATCCAATCTGACCCTGAAATTGCCGCTCATCTTGGTGAGATTTTATGGGTCCAAGGAAAGAAAAAAGAAGCTGAAGATATTTGGCAACTTTCTCTTCAATCGTTTCCTGATAATGAGATTTTAAAAGAAACACTTAAAAGACTTCATTAAACTTTAAGAGTTAATCGTCAATTGAATTTTAAATATGCTCTATTTTTTTTAGCAGCTTTCATTCTGTCAGCTTGCGCATCTCTAAACGATCCATTTGAGATCTTTAAATCTCAAACATCCTCAATTGAAACATCTCAAGTAATCGATGAAAATCGATTCATTGAAAAGTTTTCTATAAAAGCTAAATTTGCTTACTCAGTTGACTCAAAAGGTGGCTCGGGACGGCTTATTTGGCGCTATGAAAATAATCAAGATGAAATTGATATTTTTTCGCCTTTTAATAGTCAAATCGCAAAAATTATATATTCAGATAAAGAAAAAAAAATTATTGACGCTAATGGAAAGATTTTATCTGGAAACGATTTTGATCATTACATACAAAATTTATTCGGAAAAAATATTTCTCCGGATTTGTTTAGAGACCTTATTACGAATCATGCTGAACGGATTCAATATCTTCATAGAGAAGATAACCGATTAAATCGTGCTACACATTTTTATAACGACGAATGGAATATTGTAATTAATGCATTTAAAACTCAAGACAAACTTACTATTCCATCCAAAATATCGATATCACAAGGCACATTCAGTTTTAATTTTATTGTAGAAGAGATTATTAACATTGCAGGCAAATGAACTTAGAGATACTGACTACAAAGAATTTTTAGCGCCAGCTAAATTGAATCTATTTCTTCATGTCGTTAATAAGCGAGCTGATGGCTATCACAACATCCAAACAGTTTTTCAGCTTATTAATCTTTATGACCATATTTATATTAAAACAAATACATCTGGGAATATTTGTCGCGTTTCCGATCACTCCTTAATTCAAGAAAATGATGATTTAACTATTAAGGCCGCTCATTTACTTAAGCCTTTTAGTAAAAATCATTCTGGAGCAGATATTTTTATTAAAAAAACTATTCCTATGGGGGCTGGTCTTGGTGGCGGAAGCTCTGATGCCGCAACAACTCTTATTGCCCTAAATTACCTCTGGCATTGCCAGCTCACTCAAAAAGAACTTCAAGAATTAGCTCTTAAATTGGGTGCTGATGTCCCTTTCTTTATTTTTGGCCAAAATGC
>DOEL01000040.1:5627-7181 GCA_003533095.1 Methylophilaceae bacterium
GGTTTTTGAATCACTTGAATTGACAAAAGACCGGATTCCATTGAAAATAGCAGGCTTTTCCGATGAATTGGACTTTAAAAATCTAGCTAATGACTTGGAAAAAGGGGTCTTAAAAAAATTTAGAGATATTTCTCTTATTTTTGACTGGTTAAGCCAATTTGGCCACGTAAAAATGACAGGCTCGGGATCATGTATCTTTATGCCTTTAAGTTCGATAGATCAAGGCAAAGAAATTTTAGAAAAAAGGCCTCAAGATACGCTGGGCTTCGTAGTTAGAGGAATAGATAACCACCCGCATTTGAATTTGATGCTGGGATAAAGAATTACCATAGGGGAGTCGCCAAGCTGGTTAAGGCACTGGATTTTGATTCCAGCATGCGAAGGTTCGAATCCTTCCTCCCCTGCCATTTTTAAATAGACCGCTCATAACTGGGACCGAGATTTTGGACAATAATAGCGTCATGATATTTACCGGGAATGCCAACCCTCTTCTTGCTGAGCAAGTAGCTGGGAATTTAGGTATTCATATTGGACGTGCCGATGTAGGCCGTTTTAGTGATGGCGAAGTTATGGTTGAGCTTCTTGAAAATGTTCGCGGCAGAGATGTTTTTGTTCTTCAATCTACAAGCCATCCTACAAACGATAACTTAATGGAAGTTATGGTGATTGTAGATGCCTTAAGGAGATCATCCGCATCGAGAATTACGGCGGCAATTCCTTATCTTGGCTACTCAAGACAAGACAGAAGACCAAGATCAGCGCGTGTTGCAATTACTGCGAAAGTTGTAGCAAACATGCTTACAAGTGTTGGTGTAAATAGACTGCTTACTATGGATTTACATTCCGACCAAATTCAGGGATTTTTTGATATTCCTGTAGACAATATTTATGCAACACCTGTACTTCTCAAAGATTTGCTTGAACAAAATCATAAAAATCTTGTTGTGGTGTCACCTGATGTGGGTGGTGTTGTTAGAGCAAGAGCTTGCGCTAAACAATTAGGCTCCGATCTTGCAATTATTGATAAACGTAGGCCTAAGCCAAACGTGTCTAAAGTTATGAATATTATCGGTGAAGTGGAAAACAGAACCTGCGTCATTATTGATGATATGGTTGATACCGCAAATACGCTCTGTGAAGCTGCGGCTGCTTTAAAAAAGAATGGTGCTATAAAAGTAGTGGCTTATGCAACACACCCCATCCTTTCAGGTGAAGCAACAAAAATTATTACTGAATCTGAATTGGATGAATTAGTTGTAACCAATACCATTCCGCTAAACAAAGCGGCAATGGCATGCAAAAAAATTAGGCAACTTAGCGTTGCTGAGCTTTTGGCTGAAACGATTCGTCGAATAAGCCAAGGCGACTCCGTAAGTTCACTTTTTATGGAGTAATGAATTTGGTCATGTTGACCAATAAACTGCTGCAGTCTGGTCGCGGAATGCAGATTTATATTAAGGAGTAGCAAATGAAAATTGAAATTAATGCAACAAAACGTGATGTGAAAGGTACGGGTGCGAGCCGCCGTCTTCGCCACGCTGGAAGTGTTCCTGG
>DOEL01000059.1:0-1507 GCA_003533095.1 Methylophilaceae bacterium
CGCCATATAAATGATTTTTATTCATATTTAATATTTCCACGCCTAACTTCACAGCTGCATTGGTGGGCATATGATTCAATAGTATTTTTAATATTCTATGCTGATCTTCGGTCAATAATTCTTTTTTTTCATGGTGAATAGGAGATACTAGAATCACAAACTCACCTTTTTGAAAATTACTGTCACTCTCAACGGTTTCTTTTACCTTTGAAATTTCACCCCGATAAATGCTTTCAAATGTTTTAGTAAGTTCACGCGCTACTACAATCTCATGTTGATTCCCAAAAAAATCAGCCATATCGTTTAATGTTTTGATAATACGGTGAGGTGCCTCATAAAAAATCATGGGGCATGATTGTGCTTGAAGACTCTCAAACACTTTTATTCTTTGGTTGCTAGTAGTCGGTAAAAATCCATAAAAATAAAAGCTTGAATGCGCCATGCCAGAAACAGAATAAGCCGTGGTCACGGCAGAAACACCCGGAATCGGAATAATTTCAAAACCTGCTGCCGCAACCTCTTTCACAATGAGGCCGCCGGGATCGCTTATACCGGGAGTCCCCGCATCTGAGACTAACGCGATATGCTTACCATCTTTTAAGTATTCAATAATTTTCTGTGCAGATACTTTTTCGTTATGTTGATGAACCGCAAATTGTTTTTTTTCAATCGAAAAATGCGATAAAAGGCTTTGAGTATGTCTTGTATCTTCGGAAGCAATAAAATCTACTAATTTGAGAGTCTGAAGCGCTCTATAGGTAATGTCATTTAAATTGCCTATAGGGGTCGCTACTATATACAATTTTCCAGTCATCATAAACGGCCCAATTATTTTTCAAGCGCTTAAAAAAGCTCTTTGTAAGTGACGTGCTCAACACTTCTCTAAAAGAGATATAATTATTTTGTCACATATCTAGGCTGTATTAATAAATACTTTAGAGGAAAACATGCTGAAATATATTAAATTAATTTTTATCTCATTCATCCTGTTACAACTCATGGGATGCCCAGCTGCCATTATCGGTGGAGGCGCTGTGGGCATTGATACTGCTGCAGATCGAAGAACTCCCGGTATCATTACTGAAGATACAACGATTGAATTAAAAGCATTTGGTGCTATCCAAAACTTTAAAGAAGAAGTCAGCTCAAGCGTAGTAAGTTACAACGGCCACGTACTTATTGTGGGTCAAGTGCAAAACCAAGAAGTCAAAACAAAGATCGAAAATAAACTAAAAGAAATTACCAACGTAAAATCCGTGATTAATGAATTAACTGTAGGTCCTATCGCTTCT
Source organism: Methylophilaceae bacterium (assembly GCA_003533095.1). Taxonomy (GTDB): domain Bacteria; phylum Pseudomonadota; class Gammaproteobacteria; order Burkholderiales; family Methylophilaceae; genus Methylopumilus. The sequence goes on from DOEL01000059.1 coordinate 1,293, forward strand.
ATTTCGGCTCGTGCAGAAGATACTTTAATTACCTCTAATGTGAAAGCGCGTTTCTTCAAAGAAAATAAAGTGTCTCCATTCCATGTCAAAGTCATCACCGAAAATAAAATTGTTTATCTCATGGGTATCCTCACTGAAAAGGAAGCTAAAGAAGCTGAAGATATAGCGAAAAATACAAATAAAGTCACCAAAGTTGTTAAATTATTTGAATACAT
>DOEL01000059.1:1847-4632 GCA_003533095.1 Methylophilaceae bacterium
AAGCTCGGGGTCTTACTATATAAGGCTTTGAGTGTTATTTGATTTAATTGAAGATATTGTTATAATATTTTTCATAGTTTTTTCAAAACATTCAAGTTAGTTCTAAATCCCAAAATAAATTGCCCGTAATACTAGCTAGCTTAATTACAGATTTAATTCATTAGAGGTCAACATGAGTAAAAATATTATCCATTTATCTGACGCCACATTCGAAACTGAAGTGCTTCAATCCAATATACCTGTTCTCGTTGACTATTGGGCAGAATGGTGCGGCCCTTGTAAAATGATTGCCCCGATTCTTGATGAAATATCTAAAGACTATGACGGCAAATTAAAAATTGCAAAGCTGAATATTGATGAAAATGCTCAAACACCAGCTAAATTTGGTATCAGAGGCATTCCTACTTTAATGATTTTTAAAAATGGTAATGTCGAAGCAACTAAAGTCGGTGCCTTATCAAAATCCCAATTAACCACATTTATCGATAGCAATATCTAAATTTAATACCCCTCCTTAAAAACCCTCAACGCAACACTAATCGGAAAGCTCTATACATGCATTTATCTGAATTAAAACACCTTCCTATTGCGCAACTTGTAGAAATGGCGATCACGGACGAAATCGAAAATGCGAGCCGCATGAGAAAACAAGATCTAATCTTTGCGATCTTAAAAAATAAGGCAAAAAAAGGGGATAGTATTTTTGGAGATGGGACCTTAGAGGTGCTTCAAGATGGTTTTGGATTCTTAAGATCACCCGATACCTCTTACCTCGCAGGTCCGGATGACATATATGTATCACCTTCACAAATTCGCCGCTTCAATCTTCATACCGGCGACACCATTCAAGGTGAAATTAGAACACCTAAAGATGGTGAGCGTTATTTTGCACTAGTCAAAGTTGATCAAGTGAATAATGAAGCGCCAGAAAATACAAAACACAAAATTCTCTTTGAAAACTTAACACCTCTTTTTCCAACCATACCCCTTACATTGGAGAGAGATATCAATGGCGAAGAAAATATTACAAGTCGTGTGATTGATATGATCGCGCCAATTGGAAAAGGCCAACGTGGTTTGATTGTGGCGAGCCCTAAAAGTGGTAAGACTGTCATGATGCAAAATATTGCACATGCGATTACTGCGAATCATCCTGATGTTTCTTTGATCGTGCTTCTGATTGACGAAAGACCTGAGGAAGTGACGGAGATGACAAGATCTGTGAAAGGTGAAGTGGTTGCCTCAACATTTGACGAGCCGGCAACACGTCACGTTCAAGTCGCTGAAATGGTGCTTGAAAAAGCAAAGCGTCTTGTTGAACATAAAAAAGATGTGGTCATTCTTTTAGACTCTATTACACGATTAGCAAGAGCCTATAACACAGTTATCCCATCATCAGGCAAGGTGCTCACCGGCGGTGTCGATGCGAATGCACTTCAAAAACCAAAACGATTCTTTGGTGCAGCGCGTAATATTGAAGAGGGTGGCTCACTCACCATCTTAGCTACCGCTCTCATTGACACAGGCTCTCGAATGGATGACGTGATTTACGAAGAATTTAAAGGTACTGGCAATATGGAAATTCACTTAGATCGTAAAATGGCTGAAAAACGTCTCTACCCTGCAATCAATGTGAATAAATCAGGCACCCGTAAGGAAGAACTTCTTATTGCTAAAGATAATTTACAGAAAATCTGGGTACTTAGAAAACTTCTTCACCCGATGGATGACTTGGAAGCGATGGAATTCTTGCTCGATAAGATTAAAGCAACTAAAAATAACAATGACTTTTTTGACAGTATGAGAAGAGGTTAAGGCGTGAAATTGATTGATTTTTGGTCCTAAATCATTGATAATGCGCATCTATTGAACGAAAGTTGGAAAAATTATGAAAGCTGATATACACCCAAATTACCCTGAAATTAATATCACATGTAGCTGTGGTAATAAATTCAAGACACATTCAACTGTTGGTAAAGATATGAACATTGAAGTTTGCTCACTTTGTCATCCTTTCTATACAGGTAAACAAAAGATTTTGGATACTGCAGGCCGCGTTGAGAAATTCAAACAAAAATATGGCATGTAAATATCGATTCTCATTTCAAAAGGCAGCATAGGCTGCCTTTTTTTTTATAAATTATGCGATTTCAACTAGAACACGACTGGCAAGACAATATGGTCACCCCTCGAAGCCGTTTGGGCGAGCGAGCCAAGATTCATTCTTTTGTCGTCTTATGTTTGATCTGGGTATTTGCGGGTCTTTTTGGACATGCACCATGGAAAGGCTATGAAACTCAAAGTATAAGTGCAATTCATGCTGTGCTAAATGGCCATGTATTAGCGCCTCTGGCCGCAAGCGAAGATACATTAACCAATCCTCCACTTTACTATTGGACTGGCGCCATCTTAGGCAAACTTCTCACACCCTTAGTATCGCTCCACGATGCAAGTCGTCTCATTAATGCTTTATGGATGGGGCTCACGATTTTAATGATTGGCATGGTAAATCGTGAATTATGGGGTATTGGCTTTGGGAGACAAGCAGCACTTGTTTTTATAGGCTCAGTCGGTCTCATCTTTAATGTGCATACACTCATGCCTGGTATTGCAACATTGACAGGTCTGACAATGGGATTTTATGGCTTAGCCCTTTCCAAAAGACGTCCTTTTAGATCAGCAATTCTCTTGGGCTTTGGTTTAGGATTAAGCTTTTTATCAGGCGGTATCATACCGCTCTTAAGTCTTATTCTATCAGCGCTTCTTCTACCAGTATGCTTTGAAA
>DOEL01000059.1:4990-13179 GCA_003533095.1 Methylophilaceae bacterium
TGGCCGATACTGCTTTGGTGGCAACAACCCGAAATATTTGCCTCATGGGTCAATAACTTTCATTTGTTCCAAACACAAAATTATATTTTTTATATCAAAAATCTTTCATGGTTTGCTTGGCCAGCACTTCCCCTTGCGATCTGGGGCTTATGGAAATTCAAACATAAAATGTGGTCGCAAGCTAAATTTCAATTGCCTATTATTTTTTTCGTATCGACACTCATTATCACGGCCTCTTATGCAAAAACGAATCAGGCGCTCCTAATGCCATTTCTGATTCCATTATCAACTATTGCTGCAGGCAGTATTGAGACTTTAAGAAGAGGTGCTGCAAGCGCTATGAACTGGTTTGGTATTATTTTATTTTCAACAATCCTCTTTCTTATTTGGTTGGGATGGAATGCTATGCTCACTGGCTTCCCACAAAAAACCTACGAGCGCATGCAATTTTTAGCGCAAACCAATGAATCTCATTTCAATATTTTTATTTTAATCATTGCAATCCTTCTTACAGCAATTTGGATTTTTTCGATGATCAAAGTAAGAATTACAAATCGCTCCTGCACGACTAATTGGTCTGTTGGCCTTACAGTGAGCTGGGCTCTTCTCATGGCTTTATGGCTCCCATGGATTAATCATAAAAAGGATTTTAGTCCGCTTTTTTTATCGATAGAAAAAGTCATCCCGGATAAAACCTGTCTTACCACGCACAACATTAATGACGCACAAATTGATTTAATTGATTATTACTTAAATATTAAAGCGACTAGGGAAGGCGATCGAAGTAATTGTCATTACTTACTTATTTATCAATTGCACAAAAAAGATCTTCCCCCTATGAGTGAAAATTGGAAACTGATCTGGAATGGGAAACAACCTGGCGATAAAAATAATTACAAATTATTTTATAAAGAATAAACCCCTAAAGATGCTTTTTAATCGCATCGATTACCACTATCTCTAAACCTTTACCCGCATCTTTTGCAACGTGTTCTTTAATTTGATTGCGCATAGGTGGCGCCCAGAATTTTTTTAAATGATTTGCAATCTCTTCTTTGGCTTTTTCTTGATCCGGATAGGATTTAAAAAAAGACCCAATTTGATTCGCCATAGTGACAAGTTGGTTAATATTCATAATTAATTTTTAGTAACTCTTTCAGCGTAAGTATAAATCACATATTGAGGCGCTCTCGCAAACCCTACCAAACATAATCCATATTTTAATGCAGATCGAATGGCAAGTCCCGTGGGTGCAGATATCGCAATCAACATCGAAGCACCTAGCATCACTGTTTTTTGTACCATCTCATAACTTGCACGACTTGTGGTGATGACAAAGCCTTGATCGCTAATCTCTTTTCTTTTAATTGCACCAATCAATTTATCCAAGGCATTATGTCGACCGACATCCTCACACAAAATTTGAATCTCGCCCTTCTCACTCACCCATGCACACGCATGCGTCGCACCTGTCTTCTTTTGCAGCGTTTGAGAAGTTTGAATAGATTGAAGTGCTTTGATTATCGCACTCTCACTGATTGTTAAAAAATGATCTATCTTTTTTTTTGGCAACCTTAATGCTTGATCTAAATTTTCAGCGCCACACAAACCACACCCGGTTCTACCTAGGAGATTTCTTCGTTTATCTTTGAGTGATTGAAAACACGCTGATGCAATATCAATTTGAAGCTCAATTCCATTCGTTTGACGAATGATTTCAATACCATACACATCGCTTTTATTTTCTACGATGCCTTCTGAAATTGAAAATCCTAAAGCAAAATCTTCGAGGTCTGAAGGAGAGGCAAGCATGACTGCATGGGAGATACCATTATAGACAAATGCGATTGGAACTTCTTCTGCAATGTTATCTTTTTCGATCTGATTTACATGGCTTTTTAAAACGTCATAAGTTTTAACGTTATGCTCGGTATCAATAAAGAGTTCTTGTGCCACTGATTAAATCTAATGAATTTTTAATGCGTTAGATTTACCTGCAAATTCAATTTGCTCTTCACTAAAATGTTGATAGTGTTTCTGCCAATTCGATAATTGTGTGACCTTATTAACTTGTACCGCGGTCACTTTAAACTCAGGGCAATTTGTAGCCCAATCAGAGTTATCTGTGGTGATTACATTAGCGCCTGATTCAGGATGATGGAACGTGGTATAGATCACACCAGGTTGAACCCGATCTGTGATTTGAGCTCTTAAGACCGTCTCCCCTGCTCGACTGACAATACCTACCCAATCACCAGATTGAATACCTCTTTCTTCAGCATCATGCGGATGAATCTCAACCACATCTTCTTCATGCCATGCGACATTTTTTGTTCTTCGTGTTTGAGCGCCTACATTATATTGAGAGAGTATTCTGCCTGTGGTCAAAATGAGTGGGAATTTTTGCGTCACTTTTTCTGAAGTCGGTACATACTCAGTAATAATAAATTTACCTTTGCCACGGACAAATTCATCAATATGCATGGTGGGTGTGCCAAGCGGATGCTCTTCATTACAAGGCCATTGAATACTGCCTAGTTCATCAAGCTTCTGATAACTTACCCCTTTAAATGTAGGCGTGAGTTTTGCAATCTCATCCATGATGTCTGAAGCATGTTTATAGTCCATTTTGTAACCTAACGCATTGCAAAGCATCTGCGTAATTTCCCAATCTTCATAACCATTTTTAGGAGACATCACTTTTCTCACTCTAGAAATTCGTCGCTCTGCATTCGTAAATGTGCCATTCTTTTCTAGGAATGAGGAGCCTGGCAAGAATACGTGGGCATACATCGCAGTTTCATTTAAAAATAAATCTTGCACAATGACGCATTCCATCGATTCCAATGCATGCGTCACATGCTGTGTATTGGGATCAGATTGCGCAATATCCTCACCTTCACAATAGAGCGCCTTAAATTGGCCTTCGATTGCGACATCTAACATGTTTGGAATTCTTAAACCAGGTTCATTTTGTAATTTCACATCCCATGCTTTTTCGAACAGGTCTATGGTTGCTTTATCAGACACATGTCGATAACCGGGAAACTCGTGTGGGAAGGATCCCATATCGCAAGAACCTTGAACGTTATTTTGTCCTCTTAAAGGATTCACCCCGACACCTTCGCGACCGATATTGCCTGTGAGCATCGCAAGATTTGCAATCCCTATGACCATTGTTGAGCCTTGGCTATGTTCTGTCACACCGAGTCCATAATAAATCGCAGCGTTACCACCCGTCGCATAAAGTCTTGCAGCCGCTCTCACCTCTTTTGCATCCACTCCTGTAAATTCACTCATCGCTTCAGGAGAATTTTCTGGCTTCACAATAAAATCTTTCCATACTCTAAAAGCTTCGTCTTCACATCGTGCTTTAACAAAAGATTCATTCATAAGTTCTTCAGTCACGATCGTATGCGCTAATGCATTGATCATAGCCACATTAGAGCCAGGTTTAAGTTTTAAATGGTAATCCGCTTTTAAATGAGGTGAGTTATCAACTAAATCAATTGCGCGTGGATCAACAATAATAAGTTTGGCGCCGTCTCTCAAACGTCTTTTCATTTGCGATGCAAATACAGGGTGACCGTCTGTAGGATTCGCTCCTATCACAACAATCACATCTGCATGCATGACAGAATCAAAATTTTGCGTACCTGCAGATTCGCCTAATGTTTGTTTGAGTCCATAGCCTGTCGGTGAATGACATACGCGTGCGCATGTATCAATATTATTATTTCCCAATGCTGCACGTACTAATTTTTGTACAACATAGACCTCTTCATTTGTGCAACGTGACGAGGAAATTGCGCCGACAGAATCACGACCGTATTTTTTTTGAATACGTTTAATTTCGCTTGCGGCATAATTAATCGCGACATCCCATGTAACTTTTTCCCATGGATCATGAATGCTTTTACGAATCATCGGTGTCGTAATGCGATCTTTATGGGTCGCATATCCCCAGGCAAATCTTCCTTTGACACATGAATGTCCATGATTTGCTCCTCCATCTTTATTGGGGGTCATACGCACGACTTCTTCACCCTTCATTTCTGCATGGAATGAGCAGCCCACACCACAGTATGCACAAGTTGTAGTCACACTGTGTTCGGGAACTCCTGACTCAATAATTGTATTTTCAATTAAGGTTGCGGTTGGACAAGCTTGCACACATGCGCCACATGAAACACATTCTGAATCTTTAAAGTCTTTATTACCTGCTGAGACTTTAGAGTCAAACCCTCGGCCTTGAATTGTAAGCGCAAAAGTGCCCTGCACCTCTTCACAGGCCCTCACACATCTTGAACATACAATGCACTTTGAGGGATCAAACGTAAAATAAGGATTAGAAGTATCTTTTACACTTTTTAAATGATTTTCACCTTCATACCCATAACGAACATCTCGAAGACCTACAGCGCCTGCCATATCCTGTAATTCACAATCACCATTCGTAGCACACGTTAAACAATCCAAAGGATGATCAGAAATATAAAGCTCCATTACGCCACGTCTTATATCTGCAAGCTTAGGCGTTTGGGTATGCACTTTAATTCCTTCAGCGACAGGCGTTGTGCATGACGCTGGATAGCCTCGACGACCTTCAATTTCAACCAAACAAAGACGGCATGAACCAAAAGGTTCCAAGCTATCTGTGGCACATAATTTAGGAACATTAACACCAGATAATGATGCTGCATGCATGATAGAGGTACCTTCAGGAACCGATACAGACACACCATCAATCGTTAAATTTACGGTCTTATCTGAAATTCTTTTTGGTGTTCCAAAATCTTTTACATCATCCATAAATTTTCTCAAAATAAATCATTAAATCAACGTATTAGTCTATGCCTTGGACTCTTTTGCATCAACCCCAAAGTCTTTAGGGAAATGATTTAAAGCACTTAGGACAGGGTATGGGGTCATGCCACCTAATGCACATAATGAGCCATTTAACATAGTGTCTGAAAGATCTCTGATCAATGCGACATGTTTATTCACATCTTGACCTTTCATAATGTGATCTATGACTTCCGCACCTCGAGTCGATCCAATCCTACAAGGTGTGCATTTACCGCATGATTCAACTGCACAAAACTCAAATGCATAGCGAGCCATTTTTGCCATATTCACTGTGTCATCAAACGCCACAATTCCACCGTGCCCCAGGACCGCCCAAATTTCAGAAAATTTCTCATAATCAAGCGGTGTATCAAATTGAGATTCTGGTAAATATGCACCTAAAGGACCACCCACTTGCACCGCTTTAATCGGCTTACCTGACAAAGAGCCTCCACCAAAATCATAAAGAAGTTCTCTTAAGGTCACACCAAATGCTTTTTCAATTAGGCCTGTGCGTTTTAAATTACCTGCAAGCTGAATAGGAAGCGTACCTCGTGATCTCCCCATGCCAAAATCTTGATAATACTTAGCGCCCTTAGACAAAATAATAGGAATAGTTGCCAATGAAATCACATTATTAACAACGGTTGGCTTGCCAAATAAACCTTCGATGGCAGGAAGAGGTGGTTTAAATCGCACTAATCCACGTTTGCCTTCTAAACTTTCCAAAAGGGAAGTTTCTTCACCGCAAATATATGCCCCAGCTGCACGCCTAACTTCTAGGTGAAAAATTTTTCCAGACTTTAAAATATCATTGCCTAAATAGCCAGCTTTTGTGGCTATTTGAATAGCTTCATTTAATGTTTTTAATGCATGAGGATATTCTGAACGTAAGTAGATATAACCTTGTGAAGCACCTACTGCAAGCCCGGCAATAATCATCCCTTCAATCAAAACGTAAGGATCGCCTTCCATGATCATACGATCTGAATAAGTCCCTGAGTCACCCTCGTCTGCATTACAGACAATATATTTCTGAGAAGCTTTGGTATCTAATACTGTTTTCCATTTAATACCTGTTGGGAATGCAGCACCCCCTCGTCCGCGCAAACCTGAATCTGTGACTGTTGCAACAATGGCTTCAGATTTCAAATTAAGTGCATTTTTTAATCCCTGAAATCCATCATGCTCAATATATTGATCAATATTAGTAGGCTCATTAATCCCCATACGCGCAAAAGTTAAACGTTCTTGTTTTTTTAACCAATCAATATCTTTTACAAGGCCTAAAGCTAGAGAATGTGAGCCACCTTTTATAAAATCTGCTTCAAATAAAGACTTCACGTCTTTTACATTGACGGGACCAAAGCCTATGCGACCTTTTGGAGTTTCAACTTCAACTAAGGTTTCTAACCAAAATAATCCACGTGAGCTATTACGAACAATTTGAATATCTATTTTTCTAGTAATAGCCTCCTTCGAGATCGCTTCCGCAACTTCATTGGCACCAAGGGATAATGCAGTTGAATCAATAGGTATAAAAATTTTTGCACTCATGCTGCACCCTTTAAACTTGCAATCAATTGATCTATTTTTTGACTATCAACGCGACCAAAGACTTCTTCATCTATCATGACACTCGGTGAACATGCACAATTTCCTAAACAGTAAATAGGCTCTAGAGTTATTTCACCGTCTGGAGTTGTTTCATGAAAATCAAGATCAAGCTTCTTTTTAATGTATGCTTCTATTGCATCACTTCCCATCGCCTGACAAGACTCCGCTCGACAAATCTGAAGGATGTGTCGACCTGGTTTTTGTGTCCTAAAATGATGGTAGAAAGTTACTACGCCGTGAACCTCAGCTACAGATAAGCTTAAAGCTTTTGAAATCAAAGGAAAAACCAATTCTGGCACATATCCAATATTATCTTGAATCGCATGTAAGAGAGGTAATAAAGCTCCTGGCATGCCCTGATAATCTGCAATGCAATGATGAACGATCTTAAGATCTTCAGGGCTTAAGACCGAATTATTCACAGCTTTTTCCATGTTTATTTTTCTATTGCGATTGATCAAAAATGTAATATTATAAACTTACTAGAGCCGAGCATAGACATTATTAAAGCTCAAATTATAAGGAGTTGGCATGGAGATTTTATCTGGTCAAGAAAGTGAATTTTTTCATGGCGGCTGCCCGCATGACTGTCCTGATACCTGTTCAATGGTGTACGAGGTTCGAGATAAAAAACTCATAGGTGTCAAAGGAAATAAAGATCATCCAATGACGCGTGGCGGCCTATGCGTCAAGCTTCAAGATTACGAAAAACGTCACTACCACCCTGATCGACTTCTCTATCCCATGAAACGTGTGGGGCCCAAAGGATCAAAACAATTTGAAAGAATCTCATGGGATGAAGCACTTGATACGATTGTCACAAGATGGAAGTCTATTATTAATGAGTATGGTGCAGAGGCTATTATGCCTAATAGCTACTTGGGAAATCAGGGATTAGTTCATGGATTAAACGGAGGTGATTCCTTCTTTGCAAGATTAGGTGCCACGGTCACAGAAAGAACATTTTGTGGCGAAGGTTCATGCACAGCCTGGCTTCTAACTATTGGGCCTACAGCTGGGGTAGATCCAGAAAGCTTTATCCATTCAAAATTTATTATTATTTGGGCTTGTAATTCCGTCAGTACAAATCTTCACCATTGGCACATTGTTAAAGAGGCACAAAAAAAAGGTGCCAAAATTATTGTCATTGATGCTTACGCTTCAAGAACTGCTAAGGAAGCCGATTGGCATATCTGTCCAAAACCAGGCACCGATGGTGCTCTTGCTATGGCTATGATGCACGTTATTATTGAAGAAGATTTAGTTGATCAAGATTATATAGATCAATATACCGTAGGCTTTCCAGAGTTAGCGGCTCTTGCTAAAGAGAGAACGCCTGAGTGGGCAGAGGCCATTACAGGAATTTCTGCTCAAGATATTCGAAAACTTGCAAGAGAATATGCAACGACTCAACCTTCTGCAATCAGAATTGGTGTGGCTCTAGAAAAAAGTTGGGGAGGTGGTCAAACAATTAGAGCAGTCACTTGCCTTCCTGCGCTCACAGGCGCATGGCGTCATGTAGGTGGCGGCATCCTTCAATTTCCCGTTTGGGAGCAACCATATAAATTTGACGTTATTTGTAGGCCAGATCTTATTCCCAAGGGAACTCAAGTCGTCAACAATCTTCAATTAGGGCGAGTGTTAACAGGTGAAATTGAGCTCAAGGTACCTATTAAATCAATGATGTGTTGGAATACTAACCCTGTCACTCAATCTACTGAAAG
>DOEL01000059.1:13570-14222 GCA_003533095.1 Methylophilaceae bacterium
CCTGCATCTATGGGAGCAGAACAAGAAGATATTATTTTATCTTGGGGACATTTATATCTCACATATAACACTAAGTGTGTAGACTCCCCAGGCGAAGCCATTCCTAATTATGAAATTTTTAGGCGGCTTGCCCAAAGGTTTGGCTTTGAAGAAGAGTGCTTTAAATGGTCAGACAGTGAATGCCTAGAACATTATGTTGATTGGAATTCACCTGCATGTAAGGGTATAGATTTAGCGTATTTAAAAAAACATGGTTATGCAAGAATTAATGTAGGCACAAAAGATAATCGCGCTCCGCATAAAGAAGGTAAATTTCCAACTCCATCTGGAAAATGTCAATTTAGAGTTATTGGTGCAAAGAATTTTGTCGCAGGGCCTTTTAGACAAATGTACGACGCCTTCCAGCCAGGAGAAGATATTCCGGAACTTCCAGATTACATTCCTTCTAAAGAAACTCCGCGAGCTAATCCATCATTAGCAAAAAAATATCCGTTAAATATTCTAGCCCCAAAAAGTCACGGATTTATTAACTCGAGTTACGCTAATATTGAAAGTAAACTTAAAGCCCAGGGTGAGCAATTCGTCATGATTCATCCTCTTGATGCTCAGGCCCGCGGGATTAAAGAAGGTGATCGAACCAAAGTTTTTAATG
>DOEL01000065.1 GCA_003533095.1 Methylophilaceae bacterium
TTGTGATTCTATTGTTTTGCTTGAGCCCCAAAAGATCTATGTCTATATTTTTTTCTAGCGTCATGACTTTAAATAAATCACCCATTTCTGAGGGTGATAATAATTTTTGCACTTCAGATACTGATTTCATATATAAAGCTCTATCTTCTAAATTTATTGTTTCAAGCAAATTTAATATGCCACAATTAATCAGAAAATTTGCTTGAGATATAAAGCCAGTAATATTTAAACCCAATTTTGAAGCCTCTCGTGCCACATAGCTAAAATTAACATGGGTTGTAATATCTTGTATGCCTACCTGGATAAGAGGATTATCATGCGCATAGTGTTTAAAATGACACATCAATGTGCCTTGAGATCTTTGTTCATGAAAGTATTCTCTTTGGTTAAAACCATAATCAATAATGAATACAATGCCTTTATTAAGTGATTGGCTAATTTTTTTAAGCCAATTTTTAATATAAAGCGGATATTCTGCAACATAGTCATCTGGTAGATTTTTTAAATCGATTTCTTCGTAATTAGAAATATCATCTATTGGCTTTTCTTTCCAAACTAATAGATCATTTTCTATACCAATACCTTTTTGATAATACATGCCTGAATCTTTTTTTATGAGTTCTACAGGTAGCGCATCTAAAAATTCATTACAAAAAATGATGCCTTCGTATTCTTTCGGAATCTCATCAATCCACTGGATTTTGCTAAATAAATGCGAGGGTAAATTTTTAGTTAAAAGCTCATACTGTTGCTTTCTTAATGAAGGACTTATTTCAAGAATAAAATAATGATTTATATTTTCATGATCACTGCTCAGTGATTGAATAACTTGTAGTGCAAACTGACCTGATCCAGCTCCAATCTCAATGATACTTTTTGATACTGACTGAAAGATTTCTTTAAATTGAATACATAATGTCTTTGCAAAAAAATTCGATATTTCAGAAGCTGTAACAAAATCTCCTTTTTCTCCAAACTTTCTTAAAGCCCCTGTGTAATAACCCAATTCAGGATCATAAAGAGCAAAATCCATAAATCGATCAAAGCTCATCCATCCTTGATTAGAATGAATGAATTGGATAATTTTTGTTTTTAATTGCTCACTTAAATCAATTTCATTTTGGGGAGCTGTAGGCATAGATGACATAGGTATTAGATTATAATAGAGTCAATTCATTTATATATAAATCTATGAAATCTAATAGAAAAATTGCTTTAGTTACAGGTGGTGCCAAAAGAATTGGGCAGGCGATTTGTAAGCTGCTTCATGCATCGGATATAGACTTAATGATTCATTATCGTCATTCGGCTGATGAAGCAAAAACACTGCAAGAGAATTTAAATAAAATCCGTAAAGGTTCTGCAAATATTATTCAGGCTGATCTTGTGAACACAAGTATATTGCCAAATCTTGTTGAGGAAACAATCAACACATACGGCAGATTAGATATTCTTATAAATAACGCTTCTAGTTATTACCCAACAGAAATTGGAAAAATGAATGAAAAAAATTGGACCGATCTCATTGGGAGTAATTTAAAAGCGCCTCTATTTTTATCTCAACTTGCAGCGAATGAACTTATTAAAACTAAAGGCTGCATCATAAATATCACTGATACTCATATAGATAAACCTAAAAAAAATTATATTATTTATAGTATTGCTAAATCAGGTCTCACCACACTTACAAAATCCCTTGCGCAAGAATTAAGTCCAGATGTTAGGGTTAATGCCGTTGCCCCAGGTCCAGTTTTATGGCCTGAAAACAATGAAGAATTTAATGATATTTATAAACAACGAGTCATTGCTCAAACATTATTAAAAAAAATGGGTACACCTGAAGATGTGGCTATGGCTGTCAAATTTTTAGTATTAGATGCTCCATTTATTACAGGCCATATTCTATCCGTCGATGGGGGAAGATCAATCTCATTATGATTGCCCAAATTCCAATAGATGCAACAAATAACTTTCTCAAGTTGCGAAATAAACTAATAGGGTTGACTGGTAAAGCAATCACTGATTTCAACATGATTGAAAATAATGATCGCGTTTTAGTATGTTTGAGTGGGGGTAAGGATTCATATTCATTATTAATGTTTTTGTTAGCCCTTAAAGAGAGGGCGCCGATTCACTTTGATATTATCGCAATGAATTTAGATCAAAAACAACCTGGCTTTCCTGTGGATGTATTACCTAACTTTTTAAAAGATTTAGGTATTGAGCATCTAATTGTGACTGAAGATACCTACTCAATTGTTAAAGAAAAAATCCCGAGCGGCAAGACAACCTGCTCTTTATGTTCTCGATTAAGACGGGGTATTATTTATAGAACGGCGAAAGAGCTTAATATCAACAAAATTGCTCTGGGCCATCATCGTGACGATATCGTTGAAACCCTTTTTCTTAATATGTTTTTTGGATCCAAATTAAAAGCTATGCCACCTAAATTAATTTCTAATGATGGTGAAAATATTATCATTAGGCCTTTGGCATATTGCTCAGAAAAAGAAATCTCAAGCTATGCATCTCGTATGAATTTTCCGATTATCCCTTGTAATCTATGCGGTTCACAAGAAAACCTTCAAAGAAAAAAAATAAAAGAAATGTTAATAGCATGGGAAAAAGAGCAACCGGGGCGTATTAACAATATATACAAAGCCATCTCAAATGTTGAACTTTCTCATTTAGGAGACCGACAACTTTATGACTTTAAAAATCTTAATCAATCCATAAAAGAAAAAGACGATGAGCTTATCTTTACAGAAGATTTAATTAACAATCTTAATACCGACCTAAGTAATATTGCTTCATTCGCCGAAAATATTGCCTCTTGAAATCATTATTTATATTTAATTAACGTAATTTATCTAACTAAGTTAGTATAGACACCTTGTATATATCAAGATTTAAATTTATTATTCATCAAAATTTTTTGATCTAGAAACTACTTAATGTCTAAACTTTTAATCGTTGAATCCCCGTCTAAAGCCAAAACTCTTAAAAAGTATCTTGGTAATAAATTTGATGTTTTGGCGTCCTATGGCCATGTTCGCGATCTGATTCCAAAAACAGGTGCTGTTGAAACTGATAATAATTTCAAAATGAATTATGCAATTATTGAAAGAAATTCTAGGCACGTTGATGAAATTGCAAAAGCTGTAAAAAAATCAGATGAAGTTTATCTGGCTACCGATCCAGACCGAGAAGGGGAAGCTATTTCTTGGCATATCTTAGAAATACTCAATGAAAAAAAATTAACTAAAGACAAATTAATAAAGCGCGTCATTTTTCAGGAAATTACAAAATCAGCGATCGAACATGCCATTGAGTTTCCTCGAGACATTTCAATGCC
>DOEL01000012.1:0-4127 GCA_003533095.1 Methylophilaceae bacterium
AGTGACTATAAGCTAGCAATTGAATATGGCTCAAATCTTGTTAGAATTGGAACCGCTATATTTGGAGCGCGAACCATAAAAACACAAGGGGACGATAATTGAATATTTGCTTTTTAGGTGGTGGAAATATGGCAACAGCTATGATTAGCGGCCTATTAAATAAAAACTACTCTCCTGAACTTATTCGAGTGATTGAGTCTGATATCAAAAAGAGACTATATCTTAAAAGCAAATTTAATATTTCAGCAGAAGCAGAATTTAAAAAAATTGATCAAGATGAAATTATTGTAATTGCGGTTAAACCTCAACAAACTGAATCTCTTCTTAAGTCAATATCCCATGAAATTTCAGAACAAATTATTTTATCTATTGCTGCAGGCATTCAAATAAAATCTATTAAAAAATGGACAAGTGGTCATAAAAATATTGTTCGTTCTATGCCAAACATGTGCGCTCAAATTCAGCTTGGAATAACAGCTCTTTTTACTCAAGAAACTTTAGATCAAAAAAATAAAATGATCATAGAAGAGATTGTAGGTGCCATTGGTGATTATGTATGGCTAGATGATGAATCTAAACTAGATGCTGTTACGGCTATTTCAGGAAGTGGTCCAGCTTATATATTTTATTTCCTTAATGCATTCATTGAAGCAGCTATCGAATTAGGTTTATCAAGAAATGAAGCTGAAAAATTATGTAGCAAAACCATGCTTGGCTCATCTCATTTAGCCAAAGACCATCTAAATAACCTTCAAAATTTAATTATATCGGTAGCTTCAAAAGGCGGCACAACAGAAGAAGGGCTAAAACAACTTGAATCAAACAAACTAAATGAAGTAATTTTAAAAGCAACACGAGCTGCTTACGAAAGATCGAAAAAACTTGGCTCCGAATTCAATTAATTAAATGAAAAATAATACAGTCATTGTGGGTTTGTCTGGTGGCGTTGATTCTTCTGTAACTGCTTTACTTTTAAAGAACCAAGGCTATAAAGTCGTTGGGCTTTTCATGAAAAATTGGGAAGATGATGATGATGACGAGTATTGCTCAAGCAAACAAGATCTTCTCGATGCAGTATCGGTTGCCGATAAAATTGGTATCGATATTGAAGTTGTAAATTTTAGTCAAGAGTATAAAGAAAAGGTTTTTTCTGAATTTATTAATGAGATTAAAAGCGGGAGAACACCGAATCCAGATATATTATGTAATTCCGAAATTAAATTTAATGCATTTTTAAATCATGCAATTTCAATGGGCGCCGATAAAATTGCAACTGGACATTACGCACAAATTAAAGAAACGGATGGCTTATATAGCCTTCTTAAAGCCGATGACTCAACCAAAGATCAAAGTTATTTTTTATACCGACTCAACCAACAACAGCTTTCAAAATCTATATTTCCACTAGGCAAACTTCTTAAAAAAGATGTAAGAGAGATTGCTAAAAAAGAAGGTCTTCACAATAGTGATAAAAAAGATTCAACAGGCATATGTTTCATTGGTGAAAGACCTTTTGCTGAATTTTTAAATAAATATATAGAAAATTCACCTGGTCCCATAAAAGATGAGCACGGGAAAATTGTCGGCGAACATATTGGTCTTATGTTTTATACGCTCGGCCAAAGACAAGGATTAGGAATTGGCGGTTCTAAAACAAGTAATGGCGAGCCCTGGTTTGTTGCTGAAAAAATTATCCAAGAAAATACACTTGTTGTTGCGCAAGGGCATGGGCACCCTCTTCTATATAAAGATGGATTAACCGCAAAAAAATTGCATTGGATACATGGGGCTTTGCCAAAAAAACATTGGGTATACGGTGCCAAGACAAGATACCGCCAACCCGATGCGCCATGCGAAATAGACACAATAATTGGTGACTCTATAGAAATATTCTTTGGACAAAAACAATGGGCTATTACTCCTGGACAATCAGTAGTAGTTTATGAGAGCAATGTTTGCTTAGGTGGAGCTGTTATTGAAAGCGCTATAAATAAGGCTCAGGCGCCGTTGTCTGAAAAGATAGTCGCTGCATAAGTAATTCGTATAAATGATATAAATTTAGATATTCATTCTTAAAGTCAATTTCAGGGTATCTCAGTTTAACGTATCCTAAGGCACATCCGGCGGATATATCTGCATATGAAAATTTATTTTCCAGATAATATTCTTTACCTTCCATTTCAAGATTAAGCCACTCCAAACTTAATTTTATTTTTTTCATTTGCTTTTCAAAAAGATCATTATTTTGTTGTGAGAGAGGTTTACGTTTTTCTAACATAATCGCTACTGCAGCGTCACATAATCCATCCGATATCGCCTCCCATCTTTTGACTAATATTTTTTTATCAAAATCGCTAGGTATTAAATAAGGTAGGCCACTCTTCTGATCTATATATTCAGCTATCACAGGTGAATCAAAAATCGATATATCATTCGTAATTAATGTAGGCACTTTAGCTAAAGGGTTATACTCGTGAATGATACAATTTTTATCTGCAAGTACAACTTTCTCTAAAGTGACTGGCACTTTTTTCTCATCTATGAGAATTCGAATCTTTCTGGCATATGGACTATTGTTTGAATAAAAAAGCTTCATCTATTTCTCGATTTAAAAAAACTAAATTTATTATAATTTGATAAGCTTCTACATTATGCAAAGATCAAAAATAAATAAAAAAAAATTAACTGAAGCCATTCAAAAAAATATCAAAATGGCACTTCAAGAAGATATGGGTAATATAGATTTATCTGCACAACTCATTGAGGCTAAATCTTCTGCAAAAGCATATGTTAAATCCAAAGAATCAGCTTTAATTTCTGGCATTCCTTGGTTTAATGCCACCTTCTTAGCGCTAGACCCAAAGATCAAAATAAAGTGGTTTATTAAAGAAGGCGAGATTGTAAAAAAAAATCAAAGGCTTTGTGAGATTTATGGCAAAACAAGGCCGATTCTGAGCGCCGAAAGGGTTGCACTTAATTTTCTTCAAACATTGTCTGCAACATCGACGATTACACATCAATATGTCAAAGCTATTGCAAATACCCATGCAAAAATATTTGATACACGTAAAACAATCCCGGGATTGAGAATTGCGCAAAAATATGCTGTTACTATTGGGGGTGGCAATAATCAACGGATTGGACTTTTTGATCAAATTCTTATCAAAGAAAACCATATTAAATCTTCAAAAATAATGGGAAATTTACTACCGCTTGCTTTGAAATATGTAAAAAATAAAGACTTACAAATTGAAGTTGAAAATCTTGATCAGCTGCAAAAAGCTATAGAAATAGGCTTTAAAAATATATTACTAGATAACTTTGATATTAAAAGCCTTAAAAAGGCAGTTCTTCTTAATAAAAAAAGAGCTATTCTTGAAGCATCAGGAAACATTACATTAAAAAATGTCAGAAAAATTGCGCGCACTGGTGTCAGTAGAATTTCTCTAGGCTCGCTCACAAAAAATATCAAAGCAATTGATTTATCTATGAAAATTGAGACTTTTAAAAGTCTCTAAACTTGACCAAACACGCTTAAAGCGTTAAGGTTGAGGGTTTATAGCTATCTCATTAATTACAATCAAGAATTCTATGAGCTCAAACCACATTTCTGGAGCAGAAATTGTTATTCGTTGCCTTCACGAGGAAAAAGTCAAATTCGTTTTTGGTTATCCTGGTGGTGCTGTACTTAATATTTATGATGCTGTTTTTCAGCAAAATAAATTCAAGCATGTCTTAGTTCGTCACGAACAAGCTGCGGTTCATGCAGCTGATGCATACTCAAGATCCACTGGAAAAGTGGGGGTTGCACTTGTAACCTCCGGTCCTGGTGCTACTAATGCGGTAACTGGTATTGCCACAGCTTACATGGATTCCATCCCTATGGTAATTATAAGTGGTCAAGTACCCACTTATGCTATAGGTCAAGATGCCTTCCAAGAATGTGACACAGTTGGAATTACCCGTCCTTGTGTGAAACATAATTTTTTAGTTAAAGATATTAAAGATATTGCATCAACTATTAAAAAAGCATTTTATGTTGCATCAAGTGGCAGGCCTGGGCCTGTGCTGGTTGATATACCCAAAGATATCACTGCTGAAAAGTACGAATTTAACTATCCAAAATC
>DOEL01000012.1:4515-5240 GCA_003533095.1 Methylophilaceae bacterium
GCTAAAAGACCTATGATTTATTCAGGTGGCGGTGTTGTATTAGGAGACGCTGCTTCTCAATTAACTAAATTTGTTCGCGCTATTGGATCTCCCATCACAAGTACACTTATGGGCTTAGGCGGGTTTCCAGCAAGCGACAAACAATTCCTCGGTATGCTGGGCATGCATGGAACTTATGAAGCAAACATGGCAATGCAAGAATGTGATGTATTGTTAGCTGTTGGCGCTCGCTTTGACGATAGAGTAATTGGCAATCCAGAGCACTTTTTATCAAAACCAAAAACAATCATTCATATTGATATTGATCCATCATCTATTTCTAAAAGAGTAAAGATTGACATACCTATCGTCGGTGATGTTATTTCAGTGCTAACTGAACTCAATGATCTCTTATCTAAAGAAAAAACTAAACAAAATCCGTCTCTAAAGCATTGGTTTAAAGATATTGATCAATGGAGATCGATGAATTGTTTAACTTTTAAAAATGACAAAAAACTTATTAAACCTCAATATGTCATTCAAACATTACATAAAGTCACAAAAGGTGATGCCTTTATCACTTCTGACGTAGGTCAACATCAAATGTGGGCAGCGCAATACTACCCTTTTGATAAGCCCAGAAGATGGATTAATTCTGGTGGACTTGGAACGATGGGTGTTGGATTACCTTACGCGATGGGTACTCAGCTGGCTCACCCTGATGCAAAAGTTGCTTGCGTAACCGG
>DOEL01000012.1:5504-15393 GCA_003533095.1 Methylophilaceae bacterium
AAGTTGCTTGCGTAACCGGCGAGGCTTCTATACAAATGTGTATTCAAGAATTATCTACATGCAAACAATTCCATTTACCCATCAAGATTATCAATCTTAATAATCGTTACATGGGAATGGTAAGACAATGGCAAGAATTCTTTTATGGGAATCGTTATGCAGAATCCTACATGGATGCATTACCTGATTTTGTAAAACTAGCTGAATCTTATGGTCACATTGGGATGAAAATCGAAAAACCTAGCGATGTTGAGCCGGCGCTTAAGGAAGCTTTTAGCAACAAACTTAAAGAGCGTTTGGTCTTTATGGACTTTATTACAGATCAAAAAGAAAATGTATTCCCCATGGTTCCTAATGGAAAAGGCTTGTCAGAAATGATTACGGCTGAGGATTTGTAAATGAGGCATATTATTTCACTATTAATGGAAAATGAATCTGGTGCTTTATCAAGAGTATCAGGTCTATTCTCTGCAAGGGGCTACAATATTGAATCTCTGACTGTAGCACCAACTGAAGACGCAACATTATCAAGAATGACAATTGTGACATCTGGTTCAGATGAGATTATTGAGCAAATTATTAAGCAACTAAATAAATTAATTGATGTTGTAAAAGTGCTAGATCTTAACGATGGTCGATTTATTGAGCGAGAATTAATGATCGTTAAAGTAAAAGCTAATGCTCAATATCGAGATGAGATGAAAAGAATGTGCGATATTTTCAGGGGGCGAATTATTGATGTTTCTGATAGCTCTTTTACCATTGAGATAACAGGGTCATCAAGTAAATTGGACGCTTATATTGAAAGTATTGATAAGGCGGCTATTTTAGAAACAGTCAGAACTGGTGCGTCAGGTATTGGACGCGGTGATAGAATTTTAAAAGTATAAATTAAAACTGAAAGGTTATTATGAAGGTTTACTACGATAAAGATGCTGATTTAAATTTAATTAAAAAATTGAATGTAGCTATTGTTGGTTATGGGTCACAGGGCCATGCTCACGCAGCTAATCTTAAAGAATCAGGCGTCAACGTCACTGTTGCCCTTAGAAAAGGTGGCGCATCATGGGAAAAAGCCAAAGGTGCTGGACATAACGTTTTAGAAATTAATGAAGCCGTGAAAAGTGCTGATCTCGTCATGCTTTTAATTCCTGACGAAACTATGCCTCAAATTTTTCATCAAGAAGTTGCACCATTCCTGAAAAAAAATGCTGTTTTAGC
Source organism: Methylophilaceae bacterium (assembly GCA_003533095.1). GTDB lineage: Bacteria > Pseudomonadota > Gammaproteobacteria > Burkholderiales > Methylophilaceae > Methylopumilus. Next base: position 6,726 of record DOEL01000012.1, read on the forward strand.
TTTCGCACACGGATTTAATATCCACTACAACCAAATTATTCCAAGAGACGATCTTGATGTCATCATGATTGCGCCAAAAGGTCCTGGTCACACAGTTCGCTCAGAGTATCTTAAAGGTGGCGGTGTTCCTACATTAATTGCAATTTATCAAAACAAATCTGGCAAAGCTAAAGATATCGCGCTTTCATACGCCGCAGCAAATGGAGGTACTAAAGGGGGCGTCATTGAAACTGATTTCCGTGAAGAAACTGAAACCGACTTATTTGGTGAACAAGCTGTTTTATGCGGTGGTGCAGTTGAACTTGTTAAAGCAGGATTTGAAACGTTAACTGAAGCGGGTTACGCTCCAGAAATGGCTTATTTTGAATGCTTGCATGAACTGAAACTTATTGTAGATTTAATGTATGAAGGTGGAATTGCTAACATGAACTATTCCATTTCAAATAATGCTGAGTATGGTGAATATGTTACTGGTCCAAGAGTAATTGGTAATGAAGCCAAATTAGCAATGAAAGAAGCTTTAAAAAATATTCAAAATGGTGAATATGCAAAACGTTTTATTCTTGAAGGAAAAACAAACTATCCAGAAATGACTGCAAGAAGAAGACTTAATGCTGAACATCCTATAGAAAAAGTTGGCTCACAATTAAGATCAATGATGCCTTGGATTGCTAAAAATAAGCTTGTAGATCAAAGCAAAAACTAGGTTCATGATAAAAAAAACCTACCCTATCATTGCAAAAGAAGGCTGGCCATTCTTAATAATATCTTTAGGTATATCAGCCTTTGTATTTAATATATGCACTTTGTGGTCGATTCCTTTTTGGATAATCTCATTATTTATTCTGCAATTTTTTAGGGATCCAAAAAGAAATGTACCCTCCAAAAAAAACGCAGTAATATCGGCAGCTGATGGCAAAGTCATTGTGATTGAAAAGTGCAAAGACGAATATCTTAATAGACGTGCAATTAAAGTAAGCGTTTTTATGAATGTTTTCAATGTTCACTCAAATAAAAGTCCGATCAAATCAATTATTATGAACAAATGGTATTTTCCAGGAAAATTTCTAAATGCAGCTTTATCAAAAGCATCGCTAGAAAACGAAAGATGTGCACTTCACCTTAAAACCAAAGAAGGTTTTGACATTACTTGCGTGCAAATTGCAGGCTTAATTGCAAGGAGGATTTTATGCTATGTTAATAAAGGTGATGCATTAGAAGTTGGGGAAAGATATGGTTTTATAAGATTTGGCTCGCGCGTTGACTTATACTTACCTATAAATTCAAAAATAAAAGTTACTTTAGGCGAAAAAGTTTTTAACGGCGAAACAATTATTGCTGAATTAAAAAAATAAATTAATTATCTATAAATAAACGAAGTTCATGTAACGCCAATCTATACACATCCCTCTTAAATTCAATAACTTCATTGAGAGGCATCCAGTAATCGTGCCACCGCCAAGCATCAAATTCAGGCTTCTTACTATTTCTTAAAAAAATATCAGTGTCTTGGCCTTTCATTCTCAATAGGTACCATATTTGTTTTTGGCCTTTATAAGTCCCTTTAAAATCTCTTCGAAGCCATTGTGAAGGCACTTCATATTTTAACCAATCTTTTGTTCGACCAAGTATTTCTACATGATGTGGCTTTAAGCCGACTTCTTCCATAAGTTCCCGATACATAGCTTCTTCAGGCGCTTCACCTTTCTGAATACCGCCTTGAGGAAACTGCCATGCATGCTCTTGTGTTCGCTTCGCCCAAAAAACCTGGTTCTCAGCATTACAAATCACAATACCAACATTTGGCCGATAGCCATCTTTATCAATCATAGTTACGCCTTAAGAATTACATCAATTTTTTTATTGATTTAGTTTAAATAAAAGCCAGAATTAAAGCTAGAATCTATTTAGAAAAAATTGAAAAAACATGATTTTTAAAAACTTTCTTTTGCTTATTTTTTGTATGGCTTTTAGCGCATGCTCAAGTACGCCGATAGCCTATATTACGAATCAAGGCTCCAATACAATCAGCATAATTGATATTAAAAAAAGAAAAGTTAAGCAAGAAATTTATGTGGGCAAAGGTCCTGTTGGTATTGCTATTTCTTATAAACAATCCTATGCCTTTATTTCAAATGCTAATGACAGCTCTGTAAGTGTTTTAGATCTTCATCGTAATGAAATTATTAAGACAATCCATGTTAATGGAACCCCAGTTGGAATTACAAAATCAACTAACGAAGAGTATATCTATGTGAGCGATTGGTTCAATAGTGAAATTTTTATGATCGAAACAAAATCATTGGCGGTGATTAAAAGAGTCGCGGTTGGTAAATCTCCATCTGGGATGATATGTGATACAGAAGGCAAATACCTTTTTATTTCGAATCGCGACGAGAATACAGTTGAAATATATAGTCAATCAGACTTAAGTCTTTTTAAAAAAATTAAAGTAGGCAATCATCCATATGGAGTATTTGTTAAGAAAGACTTACTTTTTGTTGTTAATGTATTAGATGATTCAATATCCATTATAAATACGAAGTCACTTAAGATAGAAACAATTAAAGTCGGTGATCACCCTTATGGTGTCGTGTCTGACAAAAACAATCAATATGCTTTTGTCACAAATACCCAAGATGACAATGTTAGCGTGATTGACCTCAAGACAAGCAAAGAAATCCGAAAAATTAAGGTGGGCGGAAATCCAGAGGGCATTGATATTGATGATAAAGATAATCTGCTTATAACTTCAAATTGGAGAAGCGACTCTATTTCAATCATAGACCTAGCCAAACAAGAGTATCTCTATGAGATTAAAACGGGAAAACAAAGTAGATCTTTTGGTCAATTTATTAAAATTGATTAATGTTATATATAAAAACAATTTATAATTAACAAGCTAATTAAACACTAAAGGTCTTAATTCAAATGAAAAAAATTATTACTAGCATTTTCCTTATTTTTTTATCCTTCAATGTATTTGCCCATGGTCCATCACCTCAAAAAGTTGAGAAATCAATTACAGTTAATGCATCGCCTGATAAAGTTTGGGCAATTATTAAGGATTTTGGAGGTATTCAAAAATGGGAACCTCTTGTTACTGATAGCAAAGTAGAAAAAAAGGGTGAAGATACTTTAAGAACACTCACATTAAAATCTGGTGGCAAAGTCATTGAGAGACTTAAAGGGATTGATGATGAAGCTATGAAGTTAAAATATGAAATCGTAGAGGGTGCAATGCCTGTTGCTGATTATAATTCCTTTATTGTAGTAGCAAAAGGTTCTAATCCTAACGAATCCACTGTTACATGGGTAGGTCGCTTTTATAGAGTGTACAAGCTTAACCCACCGATTCCAGCTGGTCAGGATGATGAAACAGCAGTGAAAGCTGTAACTGAAATGTATGATGCAGGACTTCCGGGCCTTAAGAAGTTAGCTGAAACTAAATAACATAATTTATGTAGAAAAAAGCAGAATCAAATTCTGCTTTTTTTATTTATGACACCGATTATTATTGATAGCGTTGAGTCGCCTACAGGAGTAGTCATATTTCTTCATGGCTTAGGAGCTGATGGTTTTGACTTCAAAGATATTTTCACAAAACCACAATTTAATAAAATTCGATTTATTCTGCCTCATGCTCCTTACCAACCAGTAACTATTAATCAAGGCTATGAAATGAGAGCCTGGTATGATTTATATGACTTATCCTTTGAGAATGATGAGGATGAATTGGGAATGGAAAGATCAAGTTTAAGCATTAACAAGCTTATTGAAGACCAAATTTCCTTTGGCATCCCTTCAGAAAAAATTATTATTGGTGGATTTTCTCAGGGTGCGGCAATGAGTTTTTATTTGGGCCTAAAGTATCCCAAAAAATTAGGGGGTATTGCAGCTTTATCAGGTTATCTTCCTCTAAAAGACAAGCTTACTGACTCTTTAAAAGGTGAATTAGCAAATATGCCAATCTTTATGGCTCATGGTCTATATGATAATGTTATAGAAATAGGAATTGCTGATAGTTCGTTTGAAAAACTATCAAAAGAATTTAATTCTGCAAGTTTTTTAAAATACCCTATGGGACATGAAGTTTGTGAAAAAGAAATTGATGACTTATCAATATTTTTCAATCAACTACTCAACTAAAGATAATTTTTATGAATAAAAATTCACTCGAATCAAATCTTAAAGAACTTGAAACTATTGTATCGAAAATGGAGCGAGGTGATATGGCGCTTGAAGATTCGATTAAGTCTTATGAAAAAGGCATGCTCCTTCTTAAACTATGCCAAGACTCTCTTAAAGAGATCGAGCAAAAAGTTTTAATCCTTTCCGCAGAAAATACACTCGAACAATTTAAATCTGCTAATGAATAATTTTCATGAATGGCTCTCTCAAAAACAAGCATTTGTTGAATCTTTGCTTGAAAAAAATTTACCTCGAGTCAGTCATGAAACACAATTAAATGAAGCTATAAGATATAGTGTTCTCGATGGCGGTAAAAGAATGCGATCGCTTCTTATTTTTGCAACTGCGGAAACTATAAATACCTCCCCGATTGCCATTGAGAATATTATATGCGCCGTCGAATTTATTCATGCATATTCTTTAGTTCATGATGATATGCCCTGCATGGATAATGATGATTTAAGGCGGGGAAAATTATCTTGCCATAAAAAATTTGGAGAAAGTACTGCATTGCTTGTTGGAGATACTTTGCAATCTATTGCTTTTTCCTGTTTATCGTCACCATTTCCAGAGGTAAACCCAGCCAATCAATTAAAAATAATTCACACTTTTTCTAATGCTATTGGTATTGAAGGTATGGCAAAAGGCCAAGCATTAGATATTAAATATACCAATAATAAAATCTCATTAGACGAGCTTAAAACTATGCATCAATATAAAACTGGTGCACTTATTAATGCAGCTTGTTTAATGACGGTGCTTGCTTCAAATGATTATGACCAAAACATACTGGATAGAATAGACACTTTTTCAAAATCAATTGGACTTATGTTCCAAATTCAAGATGACATTCTTGATAAAGAAGCAAATCAAGAAACTTTAGGCAAAACACCTGGCAAGGATGAGCAGTATAACAAATCTACTTTTGTATCTTTATTGGGTATTTCCAAATCAAAAGAATTGGCTACAGCATATTATGAGGAAGCGCTGGCTGCAATCAAACCTTTTGGAAATAAGGCTTGTTATTTAGCTAGCATGGCTGAATTGATGATGGGTCGTTCACACTAATATGAATCTCCTGGATAAAATTAATTCGCCAAAAGATTTAAAAAAGCTTAGTCGAAGCGAACTTACTTCTTTATGCAATGAGATAAGAACTTTCATTGTTGACAGCGTCTCAAAAACAGGTGGGCATCTTTCATCAAATCTTGGAGTCATTGAACTTACCGTAGCTCTTCATTATGTTTTTGATTGTCCTCAAGATAAATTTATATGGGATGTTGGACACCAAACATATACTCATAAAATTCTTACTGGAAGAAAAAAGAAAATGAGCTCTCTAAGAGCTATGTCTGGAATTTCAGGTTTCCCAAAAATTGCCGAAAGTGAATATGATATTTTTGGTACTGGTCATTCAAGCACTTCAATATCTGCCGCCTTAGGTATGGCTGAAGCACTCAAGAAAAAAAACTTAAATCACAAAGCAATTGCGATTATTGGTGATGGTGCTATGACAGCAGGCATGGCTTTTGAAGGTCTAAATAATGCTGGCAATTCAAAAAATAATATTTTAGTTATTTTAAATGACAACGATATGTCGATCTCTAAAAACGTAGGGGCGCTTAATAATTACCTAGCAAAACTTATGTCAGGAAGTCTTTATGGAAGTATTAAGCGTTCAAGTAAAGCAGTTTTATCTGCTATTCCCCCTATGCTTGAATTTGCAAAGCGTGCCGAAGAGCATGTTAAAGGGATGGTAATACCAGGCACTTTATTTGAAGAATTTGGTTTTAACTATATTGGCCCTATAAATGGTCATGATATTGATACATTAGTTGATACACTAAGCAATCTTAAGGAACTTCAGGGGCCACAATTTCTTCATGTAGCCACCCAAAAAGGTTTTGGTTACGAGCCTGCAGAAATTGACCCCAATAAATTTCATGGTGTAAAGCAATTTAATCCAAATGATGGCACGCAACCATCTAAAATAAAAAAGACAACTTATACCGACGTCTTTGGCGAGTGGATTGTCGATATGGCAATGATTGATAATAAGCTTTGTGCAATTACTCCTGCTATGTCAGATGGTTCTGGCTTAAATAAATTTGCTGAAAAATTTCCGGATCGTTTTTTTGATGTAGGGATTGCTGAACAACATGCAATAACTTTTGCTGCAGGACTTGCCTGCGAAAATTACAAGCCTGTAATTGCTATTTACTCAACCTTTCTTCAGAGGGCTTATGATCAATTAATACACGATGTTGCCCTACAAAAAATTCCCATGTTATTTGCTATCGACAGGGCTGGAATTGTTGGACAAGATGGACCTACACATTCAGGTAGCTTTGATTTGTCATTCCTAAGATGTATTCCAAATATAGTGATTATGGCGCCAAGTAATGAAAATGAATGTCGCCAGATGCTCTTTACCGGATTTAAATTCAAAGGTATTTCTGTAGTTCGCTACCCTAGAGGCATAGGACCAGGATCAATAATTAAATCTAAAATGACAGCTATCACAATTGGCAAAGCTGAAATCATTAAAAAAGGCAAAAAAATTGCTCTCTTAGCTTTCGGCAATATGCTAGATGAAGCTTTAAAGGTCGCGCATAAAACTAATGCTACCGTAGTTAATATGAGATTTATAAAACCTCTCGATAGAAAATTAATTCGTGATTTGGCATCTTCACATAAACTTCTTGTTACATTGGAAGAAAACGCAATATCAGGTGGGGCTGGATCAGCAGTATTAGAGGTTATTAGTGATTATGATTTGAAGTGTCAAACACTTTGCCTTGGCTTGCCTGATGAGTTTGTCGAGCAAGGCAGTCAAGAAGAACTTCGTAAAAAGTATGGTTTAAACGCAGTATCTATCGCTAAATCAATTGAGAAAAAATTAACCTAGTGTTACACTCAAGTATTAATATTTAACTCTTTATCATGACGACACACGATCATACATGCCCAATTGAAGATGTTCAGAGCTCGCCTGATCTCAGGAGTTTAGATATTGATAAAGTCGGCATTAAATCCATAAGACATCCTGTACTTGTAAAAGATAAAACAGGTGGTGCACAGCATACCGTTGCAACATTCAATATGTATGTATATTTGCCACATAATTTCAAAGGCACACACATGTCTAGATTTGTGGAAATCTTAAATATGAACGATCGAGAAATATCTGTTGAGTCCTTTGAAAATATATTAAGAGAAATGATTAAGCGACTTGAAGCTAAGTCATGCGATGTTGAAATGACATTTCCATACTTCATTAATAAAACTGCTCCTGTTTCAGGCGTAAAAAGCCTTTTGGATTATGAAGTAAGTTTTATGGGAAAAATTGTTGATGGGGTGTTTAAAAATACAATCAAAGTGGTTGTGCCGGTTACAAGCCTTTGTCCTTGCTCCAAAAAAATTTCAGACTATGGTGCTCACAATCAAAGGTCTCACGTCACAGTCACCGCTGAAATTAATAAATTTATTTGGATAGAAGAATTAATTGAGCTTATTGAAAAACAAGCATCATCTGAGCTTTATGGTCTCCTAAAAAGACCTGATGAAAAATTTGTAACTGAAAAAGCTTATGATAATCCTAAATTTGTTGAAGATATGGTAAGAGATGTTGCAGCTCAACTAAAATTAGAAAAAAGAATTAATCATTTCGTAGTGGAATCTGAAAACTTTGAATCCATTCATAATCATTCTGCCTACGCATTAATTGAAGGATAAATCTAGCTAATTTATTTCAGCCAAATATTTTATTTCCTTTAATCTCTAGTTTTAATCCAAACCAAATCACAAAAAATCCTATTAAAGGAGAAATTGCTGCAACCATAAAACCAATTTGACCTCCAAGATATTGAATTAAATAACCTCCTCCCAGCCCTCCAACAGTGCCCCCAATCCCATAGGCAACACTGTTATAAATTGCTTGTCCTCTTGCTTGATTTCTACCTTTAAAATAATAAGCAATCACTTCAATCGATGCTGCATGAAAACTCCCAAAAGTTGCAGCATGAAATATTTGTGCTATGAATAACAAATAAAGATGGTCAGGAGAAGCCCCAATAAGGATAAAACGAATGATGCCTAAAAATAAACTCGTTAGTAAAATTACCTTCAGTGGGTAGCGACGTAAAATTTTTGGCATCATCATAAAAATCAAAATTTCACAGATAACACCAACCGACCAAAGCCAACCTATTGTTCCGCCAGTGTAACCATGTTCTTTAAGATAAATTGAATAAAAATTGTAAAGCACCCCGTGAGCTGAAACCATCAAAGTACAACCAATTAAAAGCGCAACTACAGAAGGTGTTTTGATAATCTTCCAAATAGATAAATCGTTTTTTTCGTGAAGAATCGCCTCAGTCTCTGGAATGGTATTTGACAAATAAAATATAATGGCTTGAGCAACTAATAAAGCCCACAACAAAATATTAATTCCTTGAATATCAATTAAATAACCCAA
>DOEL01000012.1:15765-17980 GCA_003533095.1 Methylophilaceae bacterium
AAAGTTGAACTGGTAAATAAACTCAAGGCTGACATTATTAAAAATATCCAAAAAAATCCTTTTGCCCAAAAAACACCAACGAATCCAATCAGCCCCAAAAGCGATGTTAGTTTAATCCATTTGACTCGATGGCCTGTGTGATCAGCCAGCCAACCCCAAAAATTAGGTGCAACAATACGACTTATTTGAAATAAAGAAAGAAGAACACCAATACTTGCAGGTGAAAAATTTTGAGATTGAAGATAAATGCCCCAATAGGGAACGAAAGAGCCTACAAAAAAATAATAGAAAAAATAAAAACGCGATAAGCGCCAGTGAAGATTATGAGTAGCACTCACTAAATTTTTGGTATGTGAGAAACGACATCGGCATTTTGAGCTCGATGTCTTAATGCTTGATCCATAATCACAAGGGCCAACATAGCTTCAACAATGGGTGTCGCCCTTATTGCAACGCAGGGATCATGACGACCTGTTGTTTGCATAAGCACAGCTTCGCCTTCAGTGTTAATCGATTTTCGATCCTGAGGGATACTTGAAGTTGGCTTAAAAGCTACATGAGCAATAATAGATTGTCCGGTTGATATACCACCTAAAATACCACCTGCATGATTTGTTAAAAAACCTTGAGGAGTTAATTCATCACCATGCTCACTGCCTTTTTGAGTAATAGAACCAAAACCTTCACCAATATCAATACCTTTGACAGCATTAATGCTCATCATTGCGTAGGCAATTTCAGCATCTAATCTACCAAAAACTGGCTCACCTAACCCTACAGGCATATTTTCTGCCACTACGGTAATTTCTGCCCCCACTGAATCTCTCTCTGCACGAATGCTATCTAAATACTTTTCTAATTCAGGTACCTGTGCTTGATTAGGACAAAAAAATGGATTTTGATTTACATCTTCCCAATTTTTAAATGTTATTTGAATAGCACCCATTTGGCTTAAATAAGCTCGGATTTTAATACCATATTTTTTAAGTAGCCATTTCTTGGCTATAGCTCCTGCGGCAACTCTGACAGCAGTTTCTCTGGCGCTTGATCTACCACCACCTCTATAGTCTCTTATGCCGTATTTATGCGCATATGTATAGTCTGCATGTCCAGGTCGGAATACGTCTTTAATTTTTGAATAATCTTGGCTTCGTTGATCTGTATTGCGAATAATAAATCCAATAGGCGCGCCAGTTGTTTTACCTTCAAAAACACCAGACAAAATCTCAACTTTATCTTCTTCATTACGCTGAGTAACATGCTTGGAAGTGCCAGGTTTTCTTCTATCTAAATCTAACTGTAAATCTTCTTCCGACAAATCCAAATCAGGCGGACAACCATCTACAACGCCACCTATAGCTGCGCCATGAGACTCACCAAAAGAGGTAAGTGTAAATAAAGTGCCTAAAGTATTGCCTGACATAGTTATGCTTTTTTATAAATATAAATAAATTTTATCATAACCCAATTGAAGCCTTTAACTTATTAATTGAGTCGTAATCCCTTACTCCATTCTTTATAGACTCGAGAAGCTAACTTGTTCAATTGATCACATTTATTAGTTACATTTTCTAAAATTGCCATTGGCGATTGAATTGCTTCTTTATTTTTTTCATTTTCCATTTCATTCGCGCCACTTTTTATCCAACTTTCTACCATAGAAGGGGTCATTTCAATATGACATTGAAATGCCATATGCTTATCCAAATAACTATAAGCCTGATGATGACAATTTTTATTGGTCAAAAGATGGATTGCGTTTTGAGGTAATTCAAAAGTTTCCCCATGCCAGTGAAAGACTTCAAATTTTGATAAATCACCAAACCATTTTCTAGAGGCTTCTATTTGCTGAGGAGTGTGCTTCAAAGTTTGTACTTCAAACCATCCAATTTCCTTACAAGAATTTTTTTTAACAGTTGCACCAACTGCCTTACTGATTAATTGGCCCCCAAGACAATGTCCAAGCACTGGGACATCAGAATGTATGGCTTCTTGAATTAACTTAACTACTTCATTAATCCACGGCAAACCGTCATTGACGCTCATAGGGCCTCCCATCAAAACCAAACCAGCATATTCAGAAATAGATTTGGGAATATTTTCCATCTGATCTACTTTAATCAATTGATAATGAATATCATTTTGACTAAAAAAATCAGCTAGATAGCCTGGGCCTTCCGTTTTATAAAATCTCATAATTAAAACTAATTTTTTA
>DOEL01000042.1:0-617 GCA_003533095.1 Methylophilaceae bacterium
GTCTTAAATATCATCAATGGCTTTGGACTAGAAGCAGGTAAACCACTTGCAAGCTCACCACGTATTGCAAAAATTGCATTCACTGGTGAAACATCAACAGGTCGTTTAATCATGCAATACGCTTCGCAAAACCTTATTCCAGTTACATTGGAGCTTGGTGGTAAATCTCCTAATATCTTCTTTGAAGATGTGATGGATAAAGATGATAATTTCTTTGATAAAGCGCTTGAAGGCTTTACATTATTTGCGCTCAACCAAGGTGAAGTTTGTACGTGCCCTTCCCGTGCGCTGATCCAAGAATCAATTTACGATAAATTTATGGAGCGCGCACTCAAACGTGTGGCAGCGATTAAGCAAGACAATCCTCTTGATATGACAACCATGATTGGTGCTCAAGCTTCTAGTGAGCAAGTTGAAAAAATTATGTCTTATATCAAAATTGGCCAAGAAGAAGGCGCTCAACTTCTCATCGGTGGTAATCGTAAAAAATTAAGTGGTGACCTCGCAGACGGATACTATATAGAGCCTACTGTATTTAAGGGGCATAATAAAATGCGTATTTTCCAAGAAGAAATTTTTGGACCTGTTGTTTCAGTGACCACTTTTAAAGATGAAGC
>DOEL01000042.1:975-2670 GCA_003533095.1 Methylophilaceae bacterium
AATCGTGCTTTCAGAATGGGTAAAGGCATTCAAGCCGGTCGTGTGTGGACCAATTGTTACCATGCTTATCCTGCACACGCAGCATTTGGTGGTTATAAACAGTCAGGTATCGGTCGTGAAACACACAAGATGATGCTTGATCATTATCAACAAACCAAAAATCTTTTAGTAAGCTACAGTGAAAATAAACTTGGCTTCTTTTAAGATTCAATAAAACGTTAACTAAAGGCAAGACTTTAAGTCTTGCCTTTCTTTTTTATGGAAAAAAATTTTACACGCATCGATACGACTGAAGCCGCAAACAAATTGATTGATACTTTGCGGGAAAAATATGGCGAAATTATATTTCATCAATCAGGTGGCTGTTGTGACGGGAGTGCGCCCATGTGTTACCCGAAAGGTGAATTTTATTTAGGCGGATCTGATGTGGAAGTAGGTATGACTCACGGTGTGCATTTTTATATGGGAGCCAGCCAGTTCTCATACTGGGAACATACCCACCTTACCCTTGATGCCATCCCTGGTAATGGTGGACAATTTTCTCTCGAAAATGGTACAGGCATGCGCTTTATTATTCGATCCCGGTTGTACACTGATGAGGAATGGGCTTATTTGAGTCAACATCCCGTGAAACATTGCGGGTAAAAGCCCCTGCCTTAGGTTAAAATAATCACTGGCGGGCCTCCCCGCATTGTAATTTAGCCAACCTGGTCAGGTGCGGAAGCAAGCAGCCACAACTAAAGAAACAAGTGCCGGGGGTCTGGCTCGCCTTTTATTACATTGGATTGGTTGACAATTATTCATGAGTTATCAAGTTCTTGCTCGCAAATATCGTCCTCGTTCGTTTGATACCCTTGTAGGACAAACGCATGTTGTACAAGCGCTTAAAAATGCTCTCGATCAAAAAAGACTTCACCATGCTTATCTTTTTACAGGAACACGCGGTGTCGGTAAAACCACACTAGCACGTATCTTAGCTAAATCTCTTAATTGCGAGAAAGGGATTAGCTCGACACCCTGTGGCCTATGTGCTGCATGCACAGAAATTGATCAAGGTCGTTATGTCGATTTAATTGAAGTCGATGCTGCATCTAATACACAAGTTGATAATATGCGAGATCTTCTAGATAACGCACAATACGCACCAACCCAAGGACAATTTAAGATCTACATTATTGATGAAGTGCACATGCTTTCAAAAAGCGCATTCAATGCGATGCTTAAAACATTGGAAGAGCCGCCTGAACACGTCAAATTTATTTTAGCAACGACTGATCCACAAAAAGTTCCCGTTACAGTTTTATCAAGATGTTTGCAATTCAATTTAAAGCAAATGCCATCGGCATCTATATCTGAGTATTTAGAAAAAATATTAAACGAAGAAGCCATTCAATATGAAATCAATGCAATTTATTTAATTGCAAAATCTGCAAATGGCAGTATGAGAGATGCATTATCAATTCTCGATCAAGGCATTGCATATTGTGGAGGGACTATTGAAGAAGCTACGATTAAGAAAATGTTGGGTGCGATTGATCAATCTTATCTATTTAACTTAATTCAAGCAGTGATTCATCAAGATGGTCCTAAAGTGATTGAAATTGCAAAGCAAATGAACGAAAGAAATTTATCTTTCGATGCAGCGCTCAATGACCTTGCAAACCTTATTCAAACCATTAGTGTAGCTCAAGCTAT
>DOEL01000042.1:3025-3216 GCA_003533095.1 Methylophilaceae bacterium
AGCGCTGAACAATTACAGCTTCTGTATCAAATTGCCATTTTAGGTAGACGTGATCTTTATTTGGCACCTGAAGAGTATGCAGGATTTACCATGACGCTTTTAAGAATGCTTTCTTTTGCACCGCAAGATGCAATTCCCTCAAAACCGATAGCACCTCTAAAAAAAGAATTTTCTAATCCTATAGCAAAACC
>DOEL01000063.1:0-3021 GCA_003533095.1 Methylophilaceae bacterium
ACGACGATTATTGCTGCTGCAGATAAGGCAGGCATCCCAATTCCTCGTTTTTGTTATCACAAAAAATTATCAATTGCTGCCAATTGCCGTATGTGCTTAGTTGATGTAGAAAAATTCAATAAGCCATTGCCTGCGTGTGCTACACAAGTGGCGGATGGTATGAAAGTTTCAACTACATCTAAAATGGCAACCGAGGCACAGCAAAGTGTCATGGAATTTTTGCTTATCAATCATCCCCTAGATTGTCCTATTTGTGACCAAGGTGGCGAATGCGAATTACAAGATACAGCGGTGGCTTTCGGTAGTGGTCAAACAAGATATAAAGAGGAAAAACGAGTCGTATTTAATAAAAATATAGGCCCGCTCATTTCGACAGACATGACACGATGCATTCAATGCACACGATGTGTAAGATTTTTACAAGAAGTTGGCGGCATGATGGAGCTTGGCATGGTGGGTCGAGGCGAGCATTCAGAAATTACTGCTTATGTTGATCGTTCTATTCAGTCTGAACTTTCAGGCAATATTATTGATTTGTGCCCTGTAGGCGCACTCACAAGTAAGCCATTTAGATATAAAGCGCGCACATGGGAACTCATTAGAAGGCCTACTTTTGCACATCATGATAGTTTGGGCTCACCCCTTGAAGCGCATATTAAACAAAACAAAGTGATTCGAATGCTTCCTCGTGAAGATGAAGCCATTAATGAATGCTGGATTTCTGATCGAGATCGTTTTTCATATGAAGGTTTAAATAGTGAAGACCGTTTGCAAGTTCCTATGATTAAGGAAAAAGGACAGTGGAAAGAATCAGATTGGGAAACTGCTTTAACACTTGTTGGTGAAAAACTAAAACATATTATCCATAATGATGGTCCGGAAACATTGGGTATGCTCATATCTCCTCAAAGCACAATTGAAGAAGGTATCTTAGCTAAGAAAATAAGTAACACTTTAAAATCACCTCATATTGACCATCGTATTCGTCAATCTGATTTTTCATTAGAACATGAAGCTTCCCCATGGCTTGGAAGCCATATTGATACTGTTGGGCAGTTTGATCAATATCTTTTAATTGGAAGTAATCTAAGAAATGAGCAGCCGCTTCTCGCTTCAAGAATTCGAAAGTCTGTCAATCATGGAGCAAACCTTTTTGTAATTAATTCAATCGATGCGGATCCTCTGATGGCTGTATCAGAAAAAATGATTCAGGCCTCTCACAAACTTCCTCATGCTCTTGCAAAAGTTTTGAAATCAATGACAGAACTAAAAGGTGTATTAAAAAAAGATATTAAATTTATTAAAGCTGATATTGAAAAAATTAAAACTGACAAAGTAAGCGATGCAATAGCGAAGCATTTAATGAAAAATGTTTTTGCTGCTAAGAAAAATAATACATCAATATTGCTCGGCCAAATTGCTCAAGAACATCCAGATTACTCAACTATTTACAAGCTTGCTTATGAAATTTCAAAATTATCTCAAGCAAATTTTGGCGTGATGCCTACATATGCAAATAGTGTGGGGCTTCATGCCATTAATGTGCTTCCAGAAAAAGGTGGCTTACATGCTTACGCGATGTTAGAAAAAAAATTAAAGGCTTATGTTCTTTTAAACATTGAGCCTCAGTTAGATGGATCGAATGCACAATTAATGCAGGATGCAATTCTTTCTTCAGATTTTACTGTGGCGTTAAGTGCTTACAATTCGAAATACCTTAAAAATGTAGATGTAATTTTACCAGTCTCACCATTCACAGAATCATCCGGCACAATGATTAATATGGAAGGCCGCGTTCAAAGTTATACAGCTGTGACTCAATCTTTAGGTCAGTCGAGACCGGCTTGGAAAGTCTTAAGAGTATTAGCTAACCACCTAAATTTGAAAGGGTTTGATTACGAATCGAGCTTAGATGTGAAAGAAGCACATATAAAATCGAAAAATCAATTCCTAACAAAAGAACTTTCTAATTCAATTGAGATTAAAAGTGATTATCAAATACGTATCACTAAGCCTAAACAATTTTCTCGCATTGGCGAGTCGCATCAATATTGTGTAGATTCTGTTGTCAGACGTGCTCCGTCTCTTCAAATAGCAATTCAAAAATCAAAAGCATTTGCGAAATTAAATCCTATAGAGATGAAATCATTAAAACTTAAAACTAATGACAAAATTAAAGTCACACAGGGCAAGCAATCGACAAATCTTATTGTGATTGAAGATGTAAGCATTCCAGAAGGATCTATATACATACCAAGTGGTATTGATGAAACGGCACACCTGTCTGATATTTATGGTGATTGTACCGTTAAAAAAATAACTTCAAGGAGTGCATCTTAAGATGGATGCTTTGATGACATCTTTATTTGGTGTTTGGTGGCCTGATATTGCGAAAACATTATGGGTGCTTTTAAAAATCGTAGCCGTTGTTTTACCTTTAATGATATCGGTAGCTTACCTTACTTACTTTGAAAGAAAAGTCATTGGTTATATGCAAGTGCGTATTGGACCAAATCGTGTGGGTTATTTTGGATTGCTTCAACCTATTGCAGATGCGCTAAAACTTTTATTCAAAGAAATTATTCTTCCCACAGCATCTAATAAAGCTTTATTTTTCTTAGCACCGATTCTAGCTATTGCGCCGGCATTTGCAGCTTGGGCGGTCATTCCGTTCGATCTTAATGTAGTGATTGCGGACATTGATGCAAGTCTTTTATATATTTTAGCTATGACCTCGATTGCTGTTTATGGAGTAATTATTGCTGGGTGGGCTTCAAACTCTAAATATGCATTCCTTGGAAGCTTACGTTCTGCAGCACAGATTGTGTCCTATGAGATTGCGATGGGATTTACTTTAGTCGGTGTTTTGATGTGCGCTAACAGTTTAAATTTAGGAAAAATTGTCATGGGCCAAGAGGGTGGTTTTTGGCATTGGTATATTTGGCCTTTATTTCCTTTATTTATTATTTACTTTATTAGTGCTGTAGCAGAAACCAATCGAGCCCCTTTTGATGTGGCCGA
>DOEL01000063.1:3402-9657 GCA_003533095.1 Methylophilaceae bacterium
TTAATGTTTTTAGGTGGTTGGTTATCTCCGATTCCTTTTATTCCAGATAGTTTTTTATGGCTTTTAATAAAAGTTGCATTTTTATTATTTTGCTTCTTATGGTTTAGAGCAACATTTCCTCGCTATCGCTATGATCAAATTATGCGATTAGGTTGGAAAATTTTTATACCAATTACGATTGCTTGGATTGTATTTATTGGCGGCATGATGCAAACCTCATGGGGATATCTATTTCATTAAATGATTAAAAAAATTAAACAATTCTTATCAAGTTTGATGTTAATCGAGCTCCTGAAAGGCATGCTCCTTACAGGTCGGTATTTCTTTGCGAGAAAGATTACTGTGCAGTATCCAGAAGAAAGAACACCGCAATCTAATCGTTTTAGAGGTCTTCACGCACTTCGCCGTTATGCAAACGGTGAGGAAAGATGTATCGCTTGTAAATTATGCGAAGCTGTATGTCCTGCTATGGCAATTACAATTGAATCCGAAGAGCGTGAAGATAAGACAAGACGAACAACTCGTTATGATATTGACCTTACTAAATGTATTTTTTGTGGCTTTTGTGAAGAATCTTGTCCAGTGGATTCTATCGTTGAAACAAGAATTTTTGATTACCACGGTGAATCCCGAGGAGATCTCATTTATACCAAAGAGATGTTACTCGCGGTAGGAGACAAATATGAAAAACAAATTGCAGAAGATCGTGCTCAAGATGAGAGGTTCCGATAAGCCATGTTTGAATTTAAAGATTTTGTATTTTATGTTTTATCCTTTGTGCTGATTGCTTCAGGACTAAGCGTCATTACTTCTAGAAATCCTGTAACCGCAGCGTTATCTCTGGTTTTAGCATTCTTTAATGCCGCAGGTATCTGGCTTTTACTTCAAGCCGAATTCTTAGCCATTGCATTAGTGCTGGTTTATGTAGGCGCTGTCATGGTTTTATTTCTATTTGTTGTCATGATGCTTGATATCAATTTTGATAAATTAAGAGAAGGCTTTTGGGATTACCTTCCTATGGCAGGGTTTATTGGCATTCTCATGACAGTTGAAATGGTCATGGTGTTTAAAACTAAACCATTTAATTTGCCACCAATATCAGATTCAATTTCAAATACTTCGAATACAGAAATGATTGGTAATACTTTATATTCGAATTATGTGCTTCCGTTTGAACTTGCTTCCGTTATTTTGCTTATTGCGATTGTTTCAGCGATTGCTTTAACCCTTCGTGATCGAAAAGATAGTAAAAAGGCAAATCCTGCTGAGCAGGTAGCTGTGAAGCGTCAAGATCGTGTGCGATTAGTCAGGATGAAGTCAGAGGAAAAATATACGAAACCTAAAGTGAAGGAAACTAGATGATTGGTTTAGCTCATTATCTTATTCTTGGTGCGATTTTATTTACCATCAGCGTCGTAGGTATTTTTCTTAATCGCAAAAATATCATTATTCTGCTTATGTCCATTGAGCTAATGTTACTTGCTGTGAATATTAATTTTATTGCTTTTTCACATTACTTAAATGATATTGCAGGACAAATTTTTGTCTTTTTTATTTTAACGGTAGCAGCTGCGGAATCAGCCATAGGTTTGGCAATTATTGTTTTAATTTTTAGAAATACCCGCTCTATCAATGTTGACGATTTAAATCGTCTTAATGGGTGAACACTTGAATTCTATTTATTCATATCTCGCAATTCCATTATTACCCCTCATTGCATCGTTTAGTGTGGGTATTTTAGGCCGCAGATTGCCTGAGTTTTTTGCTTCAAGCATGACTATCTTATCTGTGTTTATTGCATTTGTGCTTTCATGCACAACGCTTCATGAGACATTAAATGGGTTAGTTTTAAATCAGACAATTTATCAGTGGCTTCTTTCTGGCCATTATCAATTTGAAGTTGGATTTTTAATTGATAATTTGACGGCCATGATGATGGTAGTGGTAACTTTTGTATCACTGATGGTTCATATCTACACTATGGGTTATATGAAAGGGGATCCAGGCTATCGAAGATTTTTTAGCTATATCTCTTTATTTACCTTCTCAATGCTGATGTTGGTTATGAGTAATAATTTCATGCAACTCTTTTTTGGTTGGGAAGCGGTAGGCCTCGTGTCTTATCTTCTTATCGGATTTTGGTTTGAAAGACCGACAGCAATTTATGCAAATCTCAAAGCTTTTCTGGTTAATCGTGTCGGAGATTTTGGTTTTATTTTAGGAATTGCTTTGATTCTTTACTGGACAGGCTCTCTTGATTACGTAACGGTATTCAAAAGTGCAGGCATTATCGCAGCTCATAAAATGCAATTATTTGGTCAACCTATTGCTGCTATAACTGTGATTTGTATTTTGTTATTTATTGGAGCGATGGGGAAATCTGCTCAAGTTCCATTACATGTATGGCTTCCAGATTCAATGGAAGGACCAACACCTATATCTGCCTTGATTCATGCTGCGACGATGGTGACCGCTGGTATTTTTATGGTGTCACGTACATCACCCTTATTTGAATTATCTAATACAGCTCTTTCTTTTGTCATGATTATTGGCGCTATCACTGCATTATTTATGGGTTTATTAGGCATTATTCAGAATGATATTAAGCGTGTCATAGCTTATTCAACACTTTCACAATTAGGTTATATGACAGTTGCATTAGGAGCCTCAGCTTATTCAGTTGCTATGTTTCATTTAATGACACACGCATTCTTTAAGGCTTTGCTTTTCTTAGGTGCTGGTTCAGTCATTATAGGTATGCATCATGATCAAGATATTCAACATATGGGAAATTTAAAAAAATACATGCCTATTACTTGGATTACTTTTTTAATTGGCTCTTTAGCACTCATAGGTACGCCATTATTTTCAGGATTTTATTCAAAAGATAGTTTGATTGAAGCCGTGAAGCTATCTCAGATTTCAGGAAGTCACTTCGCTTATTTTTCTGTCTTGGTAGGCGTATTTGTAACAGCATTTTATTCATTTAGACTTTATTTTCTTGTTTTTCATGGTAAAGAGAAATGGCGTCTTGAGAAGTTAGCAAATCATGATGATCACCATCATGGTTTGAATCCAAAAGATAATCCACATGAAAGCCCTTTAAGTGTCACCTTACCTTTGGCCTTACTTGCAATACCATCTTTAATGATTGGTTATGTAACAATTGAGCCTGTATTGTTTGGTAGCTTTTTTTCAAAAAGTATTTTCTTAGATATTGAAGCACATCCTACGATGGAGCATTTAAGCCATCATTTTCATGAAATTTATCATGGACCTTTTGGCATGGCATTACATAGTATCGTGAGCTTGCCTTTCTTATTTGCATCAAGTGGTGTTGCACTGGCTTATTACTGCTATCAAGTGAATTTAAATTTACCAAAAGCTATTTTTAATCGAACACAAACAATTTATCGCGTATTAGAAAATAAATATGGATTTGATACATTTAATGAAAAGTTTTTTGCTTTTGGCAGTCGTTTTTTAGGTGAAAGATTCTGGCAAATTGGTGATGTCAAAATTATTGATGGATGGCTTGTCAATGGAACAGCAAAATCTGTAAGTAAGCTCGCAGAAAAAATACGTGTGATTCAATCAGGCTATATTTATCACTATGCTTTTGCAATGGTGATAGGCGTATTTCTATTATTAACTTTCTTTATAAAAATATAAGATGAATTTAACTCATATATTAAGTTATTCAATTTGGACGCCTATTTTTTTAGGCGCACTTATACTTTTGTTAAGTGGAAAAATAAGTGACGCGCAAGCTAAATGGTTTTCATTTGTCAGTAGTATAGTTTCTTTTTTAATCACCATTCCACTCTACACAGCATTTGATTTCTCTTTTGGACAGTTTCAGTTCCAAGAATTTTTTCATTGGATTCCTGCCTTTCACATTAATTATCATTTAGGTGTCGATGGGTTTGCTGTACCTTTAATTCTTTTGACGAGCTTCACTACAGTTATTGTAGTGCTTGCTTCATGGCGATCTATAGAAGATCGTGTTGCACAATACATGGCAGCTTTCTTGATCATGTCAGGTCTTATGATTGGGGTATTTAGTGCGCTTGATGCCATGCTTTATTATATTTTTTGGGAAGCTATGCTTATTCCCATGTTTTTAGTGATTGGTATTTGGGGCGGACCTAATCGCATTTATGCGACGATTAAATTCTTTTTATATACTGTTTTAGGTTCTTTATTAATGTTAGTAGCGTTCATATATCTCTACTTACATACCCATTCTTTTGAGGTAGTGAATTTTTATAATGCCGGACTCGGTCTTTATCCTCAAATTTTTATCTTCTTAGCTTTATTCATGGCATTTGCAGTCAAAATTCCAATGTGGCCTTTACATACTTGGTTGCCTGATGCACATGTGGAAGCGCCGACAGGAGGTTCAGTCGTCCTTGCAGCAGTCATGTTGAAATTAGGAGCGTATAGCTTTATGCGCTTTGCGATGCCAATCGCACCTGAGGCAGCAATTTATTTAAAAGAGTTTATGGTCACGCTATCTCTTATTGCAATTTTATATATTGCACTTATTGCAATTGTTCAAAAAGATATGAAAAAATTAATTGCCTATTCATCAATATCACATATGGGTTTTGTTACTTTAGGTTTATTTATGTTTAATTCAATTGGTATTGAAGGCGCATATGTTCAAATGATTTCCCATGGTTTTATTTCAGCCGCGATGTTTTTATCTGTAGGCGTTCTTTATGACAGATTACATACGAGACAAATTGCAGATTACGGTGGCGTTATTCATGCAATGCCAACCTTTGCAGCCTTTGCAGTTTTTTTTGCTATGGCTAATTGTGGCTTACCTGGCACTTCAGGATTTGTAGGTGAATTTATGGTCATCATGAGTGCTATGCAAAATAATTTCTGGATTGCATTGATTGCAGCAAGTTCTCTTATTTTTGGCGCGGCTTATTCTTTATGGATGGTAAAGCGAGTATTTTATGGTGAAGCACGTAACCAAAAAATTAGAGCATTAAAAGATATCTCTTGGCGTGAATTTTTTATTCTTTCTATTTTGGCGCTTCTTATTATTTTAGTGGGCGTTTACCCCAAAATTATTACAGATATGACCAATGCGTCGACAGTCCAGTTTCTAGAGCAGTTGCATTTGATAAAACCTGTCTCATCATTACCGTTGGATGTATAAATGAATCAACTTATTCAAACTGATCTTTCTTTAATTTTGCCAGAAATTTTTGTGCTCTCAATGGCAATGGTTGTGCTTATGACAGATCTATTTATTAAACCTTCAATGCGTTGGATTATTTTTACCCTATCTCAATTTACATTACTGGGCGGAGCTTACTTAACTGGGCAGCATTTTAATCATGAAACTCAATTTGCGTTTTCTAAAATGTTTGTTCGTGATGGTTTAGCAGATCTTTTAAAAATGATGAGTTATGCAGGGACATCATTGATTTTTTTCTATAGCCGCTCTTATATGAAAGATCGTAATTTATATCGTGGCGAATATTTTTCATTAGTGTTATTTGCATTGCTTGGCATGATGATTATGATTTCAAGTCACAATATGCTTCTTGTGTATATGGGGCTCGAACTTCTTTCTTTATGTTTGTATTCTCTGACGGCACTTGATCGTGACAATCAAAAAGCAACCGAGTCTGCAATTAAATATTTTGTGCTTGGTGCCCTTGCGTCTGGACTTCTTCTTTATGGCATGTCGATGATTTATGGTGCGACTTCAAGTTTAGACTTGAATGTAATTTCAGCGGCATTATTAAATAACCCTACAGACCACACTATTCTTGTACTAGGCCTTGTCTTTGTTGTGGCGGGTCTTGCATTTAAATTAGGGGCTGTACCATTTCAAATGTGGGTTCCTGATGTTTACGAAGGTTCACCCTCATCTATTGCTATGTTGATTAGTTCAGTTCCAAAATTGGCAGCTTTTGCTATCACAGTTCGTATCTTAGGTGATGGTCTTCAGTCCATGATAGTTGATTGGAAACAAATGATGCTTATTATGGCTGTGCTTTCCTTAGGTATTGGAAATGTCACAGCAGTTGCACAAACAAATATTAAACGTATGTATGCCTATTCAACGATTTCTCACATAGGCTTTATTCTTTTTGGCTTGATGAGTGGAACGCTTAATGGTTATGCATCAAGTTTATTTTATGTGGTGAGTTATATGTTTATGACTCTCGTTTCTTTTGCATTATTAATGATAATGTCTCACAAAAATTTTGAATGTGAAACACTTGA
>DOEL01000018.1:0-1893 GCA_003533095.1 Methylophilaceae bacterium
GCTTCACCAAAAGCTTTTGCAGTATTAACCGCATCCTGACCTTGCATTGCATCTACAACAAATAAAGTTTCAATTGGATTTAATTTTTTATGGAGCGCTTTAATTTCATCCATCATCTCAACATCAATGCCTAAGCGACCAGCTGTATCAAAAATTACTACATCAAAAAAATGTTTTTTTGCGTAATCAATAGTTTCTGATGCAATCTTCAATGGCTTCTGACTGGGATTTGAATCAAAACATTCAATATTTAAATTTTTAGCAAGTGTTTTAAGTTGATCAATCGCAGCAGGACGATAAACATCAGCGCTAGCAAGCAATACTTTTTTCTTTTTTTCAATAAGTAATTTAGCAAGTTTGGCAGAGGTAGTTGTTTTACCTGAACCTTGAAGACCTGCCATTAAAATAATAGCTGGTGGAGTTACATTTAATTCTAGGGAGACATTTTGATCCCCCATGAGAACCGTAAGTTCATCTTGAACAATTTTAATAATGGCTTGACCTGGAGATAGACTTTGTAATACCTCGACACCAAGCGCTTTAGCTTTAACGCGATCTATAAAATCTTTAACAACCGCCAAAGCAACATCTGCTTCAATTAAAGCAATTCTGACTTCCCGCATAGCATCACTGATATTTTGCTCAGTAAACCTTGCTTGGCCGCGGATCGTTTTAATTACACTTTGTAATCGGTCTGTTAGATTTTCTAACATGCATGCATCCTGTTTTAAGTTAACTCTTCGTTATGTACATGGTATATTAAACTTTTAATTACCAAATAAAAAAATATGGAAATTTGGCTACTTATTTTAATCGCTTGTTTTTGCTATCTAACACCAAGTCTATTAATCTTTAAAAATCCAATACCCAATAAAAAGCTAATTAATTTTAATGTGCTTCTTATTGCTATTGGTTTATTAGCTCATTTTTCTATTCTCAAAGCTAGCATTTCTTTTAACCCTATTAATCTAGGTTTTTCTAATGCGCTTAGTGCAACTTCATTTTTTAGTATTTTGATTATTTGGGTGCTTAATTTTAATAAAAAATATAACTATCTGCAGCCATTTTTACTGATCCCATCAGCACTTCTTCTGATCATGCATCCCTTGCTTTTGTCGAATCACTTTTTAACGACTGACTTATCCCCATTATTTGTGACACATATCGCTATCGCCTTATTAGCTTATAGTCTATTTACCTTTTCAGCGTTATTGGCCATATTTATTTTAATTTTTGAGAAAAAATTACATCAGAAAAAGAAAATGGATCTACTTTTGATTGGCTCACAGCCTTTAATTGAAATGGAAAATTTTCTATTCAACATTAATAAAGTGGGCTTCATTTTATTAACTGTGACACTTGGTAGTGGCATTTTATTTTCAGAGCAAGTTTTTGGAACGCCGCTCCAATTTAAACATAAAACTGTTTTCTCAATTTTGGCTTGGGTTATTTATGGGCTTCTTCTAGCAAGCAAAAAACTCTATGGTTGGCGCGGAAGAAAATCTATTTATATTTCACTGACTGCTTTTTTATTTTTATTGTTGTCTTATCTCGGTAGCAAATTTGTTTTAGAAATTATTCTACACAGATAACACATTATCTTAACGAAATTGTAGGCCAACCTCTAGACTTGGCATATTCAGCCAAAATAGCATCAGCATCAACAGCTACGGGGTGCGTCACTTTCTGCATTAAAGGTAAATCATTATGCGAGTCGCTATAGAAATAAGATTTTTTAAAATCAGTTAATGATAAATTTTTATTTTTAAGCCAAGCTTCTAAGCGAGTCACTTTACCCTCTTTAAAAGAAGGCAATCCTGAAACTTTTCCTGTAAATTCACCTTCTTTTTCTTCTGGATCAGTACCAATTAAATTTTCTATACCAAACAATGC
>DOEL01000018.1:2283-31301 GCA_003533095.1 Methylophilaceae bacterium
ACCTCTTCAATATACTTTTTTAAAAGCTGATTTAGAACGCTTCTTGGATTTCTTGCAAGTGGCTTAAATTGAAACTCAACGAAAGCGTATATATCAAGCGTGCCTGCTTTATAGTCAGCATAAAATTTTTCATTTTTTTCGGCATGAATTGCGGCATCAAGATAACCTTCTTGGATCAAAAATCGACTCCAGTTGTAATCGCTATCGCCAGCTAAGATAGTATTATCTAAATCAAAAAGTGCTAAATTCAAATTAATCTCTAAACCTGAGGGTGGGCGCGCTCTAATTTGGAATGGAGTTTATTTAATCCATTGATATAAGCTTTAGCAGAGGCAATTACAATATCTGTGTCAGCGCCTTGGCCATTCACAATTCGACCACCCTTCGCTAATCTGACCGTCACTTCACCTTGAGCGTCTGTGCCGCTTGTAATGTTATTCACGGAATAAAGTTGGAGCTCTGAACCTGAGTTAGCAATTTTTTCGATCGCTTTAAATGTGGCATCTACAGGTCCACCCCCAGAAGATTTAGCAATAACCTCTTTTCCATTTTCAGAAATTTTAATTTCTGCATGGGGCGTTGTGCCTGTTTCTGACATGGTTTTCAAGTGAATCAATTTGTAATGCTCTATCGCTTCTGAAGTATATTCTTCACTCATAAGCGCATGGAGATCTTCATCAAAAATCTCTGATTTCTTGTCTGCTAAATCTTTAAATCTTGCAAATGCGGCATTCACAATATCCTCTGATTGAATATCAATGCCCAGCTCTTGAAGTCTTGTTTTGAATGCATTACGACCTGACAACTTTCCAAGCGAAATCTTATTGGCACCCCAGCCTACATCTTGAGCGCGCATAATCTCATAAGTTTCTCTGTGCTTTAAAACGCCATCTTGATGAATGCCAGACTCATGAGCAAAAGCATTTGCTCCCACAATAGCCTTATTAGGTTGAACGGGATAACCGGTGATTGTTGAAACTAATCTTGAAGTCGGCACAATTTGAGTCGTATCAATGCTTGTTGTTAAATTAAATAAATCTTTCCTTGTTCTGACCGCCATTACAATTTCTTCTAAACTTGCATTGCCAGCTCTTTCACCCAAACCATTAATCGTGCATTCAACCTGTCTTGCGCCATTCATAACCGCTGCAAGTGAATTTGCAACTGCCATACCCAGATCATTATGACAATGTGTAGACCATATCACTTTTGAAGCATTCTCAACTTGGTGAATTAACGTTTTCATTCGTTCACCCCAAACTCCAGGGATAGAATAGCCAACAGTATCTGGAACGTTAATAGTTTTAGCGCCAGCTTGAATAACAGCATTAAACACTTTTACAAGAAAATTAATTTCGGACCGCACTGCATCTTCAGCTGAAAACTCTACATCATCGGTATATTCCAATGACCATTTCACAGCTTGAACAGCGCGATCTAACACTTCATCTTCTGTCATACGAAGTTTATTTTCCATATGAATTTTGCTAGTCGCAATAAATGTATGAATGCGTCCTTTTTTTGCATGCTGAATCGCTTCACCAGCTTTACGAATATCATTTTCGACAGCGCGCGCTAATGAACAAACGGTTGATTCTTTAATGTTTTTCGCCACAGCACTAACGGACTCAAAGTCACCTGGGCTTGCTGCCGCAAATCCTGCCTCAATAACGTCAACACCAAGTTTTTCAAGCTGTCTTGCAATGCGCAATTTCTCTTCCTGGGTCATAGAAGCTCCAGGGCTTTGTTCTCCATCCCTTAATGTCGTATCAAAGATGATGAGTTTATTGTTTTGCATTTCTTGTTGCATCTACTGCGCCTTATTTTTTAAATTTAAAATGTCTAATTAAATTGAAATAGCCTGACAAAAAGTAACAGCCCACTACAATAAAAATGGCTTCAGGTGGACTATAAGACACTAATACAAATGCCAATATGACCAATAAAATCGCAAAGAACGGAACACTATTTCTTAGATTGATATCTTTGCCACTGTAGAACCTAATTTCACTTACCATAGAAAGCGCAATTAATATTGTCAATGACCATGAGACCCATTTCATTTTGATCATATTAAAAAAAATCTCGCTCCCACTAAAACCGTTTTCATTAGATACCCATACAAAACTTACAAGTAATGCAGCGGCTGCAGGACTCGGTAATCCAAAAAAATATTTTTTTTCATCTTGATCCAATTTAACATTAAAGCGAGCAAGTCTAAACGCTGCACAACAACAATACACAAAGGCTGCAATCCAGCCTAGTTTTCCTAAAGGCTTTAATGCCCAAACATATAAGATAAGTGCAGGAGCAACCCCAAATGAAACCATATCAGACAAACTATCGTATTCAGCTCCAAATGCACTTTCAGTATGGGTGAGTCTTGCAATGCGTCCGTCTAATCCGTCCATAATAATTGCAATAAAAATAGCAATAGCTGCAAGCTCATATTTGCCATTCATCGCTTGCACAATGGAATAGAATCCAGAAAATAAAGAAGCTGTTGTAATAAAATTAGGCAGCAAATAAAAGGTGTGCTTGCCTATTTTACTTCTTAGCAAATCTTCTTTATTTTTTCCGATACTTTTAAACTTTTTCATGTGTGATTATCAAGTAAAAACTTAGCCTTTTAGTATAACAAAGCTTTAACGATTTCATTAATTCTAATTTATACTCATGGACTTGCTGCGTAACGAACTCACAATGTAAACATGCAATTTAAACTCATTCAAAAAGATGGTGAAGCTAGACGAGGTGAATTAAAACTTCAACATGGCACTGTGCAAACACCGGTATTTATGCCCGTAGGGACTTATGGTGCAGTCAAATCTCTTAGCCCTCAAGATTTAGAGTCTATTGGTTTTGAAATCATCCTTGGAAATACTTTCCATCTTTGGCTCCGTCCCGGCCTTGACACTATTTCAGCTTTTAAAGGGCTGCATGAGTTTATTCATTGGCGAAGATCTATCCTTACTGATTCTGGTGGCTTTCAAGTTTGGAGTCTTGGCAAAATGAGAAAAATTACTGAGGAAGGCGTTGAATTTAAATCACCCATCAATGGTGATACTTGTTTCTTGAGTCCAGAAGAATCAATGCGAATTCAAAGAGCGCTTAATTCAGATATTGTGATGATATTTGATGAATGCACGCCCTATCCAGCCTCTCGTGAGGAGGCGAAAGCCTCTATGGAGCTCAGTTTAAAATGGGCCTATAGAAGTAAAGTGGCCCATGAATCAAATCGAAATGCTTTGTTTGGCATCATTCAAGGCGGTATGTTCGAAGATCTAAGAGAACTCTCTCTTAATGAATTAAAAAAAATTAATTTTGATGGTTATGCGATTGGCGGATTATCTGTGGGCGAACCTAAAGAAGAAATGCAAAAAGTCATAAGTTTTATTGCTCCCAAAATGCCTGAAGATAAGCCACGATACTTGATGGGTGTTGGCACCCCTGAAGACATTATTGAAGCCATTGCTCATGGCATCGATATGTTTGACTGTGTGATGCCAACGCGAAATGCTAGAAATGGTTGGCTATTTACTAGGTATGGAGATTTAAAGCTTAAAAATACACAATATAAAAATGACACTCATCCAATCGATAATAGCTGTGAGTGTTATACATGCCAAAACTATTCTCGGGCTTACCTTCACCACCTTTTTAGAATTGGAGAAATGCTAGGCTCTCGCCTTAATACTATCCATAACTTATTTTATTATCAAAAAATAGTAGAAGAAGCTAGGTTTGCCATCGAAACTGGTACATTTGAAACTTATAGAAAAATATTCCATCAAAACCGGGAACGCGGCATTCAATAAATGTCTGCTGTGTTAAAATTACCCTTTAAAATTAATTACCTGTAGGATATATAAATGTTTATAAGTCACGCATATGCCGCTGATACCCCACCCACCGATTTAATGAGCTTTTTGCCATTTATCATTATTTTTGTCCTTTTTTACTTCATGTTAATTCGTCCACAAATGAAACAGGCAAAAGCGCATAAACTCATGATTGAGTCACTAAAAAAAGATGATGAAGTTGTCACCAACGGAGGCGTTCTCGGTAAGGTTATTAAAATCAAAGATCAATTTGCAACACTTGAAATTGCAGCTGGCACTCAAATTCATATTCAAAAGCAATCTATTCAAACCTTATTGCCTAGGGGCACTATTAAATCTATTTAATTTCTGAAGTGACTGCTTAATTTAATAATGAATCAATATCCTAAATGGAAGTATGGTCTCGTTTTAATCGCGATTTTTATTGGCCTAATTTACTCCATTCCTAATTTCTTTGGTGAGTCTCCTGCAGTTCAGATCATGCCAACCAAAACATCAGATAAATTAGATTTATCTGTCTTGGGCACGATTGAAAGTACTTTAAAAGAAGCAAATCTTCCATTCGATGGCATTATTCAAGAACCTAATGGCATTAAAGTTAAATTTACAAATCCTGACAACCAAGTCAAAGCAAAAGATATTCTTCAGAATACTTTAGGTCCAAACTATGTAATTGCACTTAACCTTATCTCTAAATCGCCTTCATGGTTATCTAAAATTGGTGCAATTCCTATGTATTTGGGGCTAGATTTAAGAGGCGGCGTCCACTTTCTTCTTCAAGTTGATATGAAAGCAGCATCAGAAAAAGCGGCTGAAAGCTATTTAAATGATTTCCGTATGACGCTTAGAAAAGAGCGTATTTCATATATTGGCGCCTCGAGATTAAATGAAATTGTAAAACTACAATTTGATAGCCAAGAAGAATTAGAAAAAGCTAAAAAAATTATCAAGGTGAATTATCCAGATTTAATGCTTAACGAATCCTCATCAGGAAAAGATAAAGCTCTTGATATTGGCATGAGCGAAATAGGCAAGAAAAAAATTCAAGAATTTGCACTCAAACAAAATTTACAAACACTTCATAACCGAATCAATGAACTTGGCGTTGCAGAACCAATTATCCAGCAGCAAGGTTTAGATCGAATTGTTGTCCAACTCCCAGGCGTCCAAGACACGGCAAAAGCCAAAGAAATTCTTGGGCGTACAGCGACACTTGAAATCAGATTAGTTGACGAAGATAAAACAGATATTGCGACTCTAGAAAGTGCCCAAAAAGGCAATGCTCCTTTTGGAGATGATCTTTTTAAAGATAGAGATGGCAGATCTATTCTTGTAAAGAAAAATGTATTGCTGACGGGCGATAGAATTACTGATGCTGGACCTGGTGTAGATCAGCAATCAGGAAGATCAGTTGTGCATGTCACCCTCGATGGAAGAGGTTCAAATATATTTAAACAAGTTACGCGAGAAAATGTAGGTAAACGTTTAGCAATTCTTCTAATAGAAAAAGGACAAACAGAAGTTGTGACAGCACCAGTCATTCAACAAGAAATTGGTGGTGGTCGAGTACAAATTTCTGGAATGAATAGTCCTCAAGAAGCGACTGATATATCTCTTCTATTAAGAGCGGGCGCTCTTGCCGCTCCTATGCAAATTATTGAGGAGCGTACCGTAGGTCCAAGCATGGGTGAGGAAAATATCAAACGAGGGATACATTCTACATTGTGGGGATTTGCGGCTATTTCCGTCATGATGATTATTTATTACATGATCTTTGGTGGTGTTTCTATTTTTGCCCTTGCTGTAAATTTATTATTATTAGTTGCTTTATTATCTATTCTTCAAGCTACGCTTACTCTTCCTGGCTTGGCCGCAATTGCCTTAGCATTAGGTATGGCGATTGATGCAAACGTTCTTATTAACGAAAGAATCAGAGAAGAGCTAAGAAATGGTAACACGCCACAAGCAAGTATTCATGCAGGTTATGATCGTGCTTTTGATACCATTCTTGATTCCAATGTCACAACATTGATTGCAGGTCTTGCCTTATTTATGTTTGGCACAGGCCCCATTAAGGGATTTGCCGTCGTTCATGTGTTAGGCATTTTAACTTCAATGTTTAGCGCTATCTTAGTATCAAGAGCTCTCGTAAATATTCTTTACGGCTATCGACGCAAAATTGATAAATTATCGATTGGTCAAATTTATAGGCCACATCAAGACTAATTATGGAATTATTCAGAATAAAAAAAGATATTCCTTTTATGAGCTATGGTCGTTTAACCACGACCATTTCTCTCATCACGTTCATTATTGCTATTATCTTTTTAAGTATCAGAGGCCTTAATCTTGGCGTTGATTTTACAGGTGGTACTCTTATGGAAGTAAGTTATAACCATCCAGCAGATATCGAAAAAATTCGTCAAGTGATGAATACAATTGATCTTAAAGATACAACAGTGCAAAACTTTGGTACAAGTAAAGATGTATTGATTCGCTTACCTATTCGACAAGATTTATCGATTGCTCAATTGTCAGAAAAAGTATCAAAAGCTCTTATTGAAAGTGATAAAGATACAAAAATACAAAGAGTGGAGTCTGTGGGCTCACAAGTAGGTGAAGAGCTCTATGCAAACGGTGCGCTCGCTTTACTTCTTGTATGCTTTGGAATTATTGCTTATCTGGCACTCAGATTTGAATGGCGTTTCGCGGTTGCTGCGATTATTGCTAATATGCATGATGTAATTATCATTTTAGGATTTTTTGCATTTTTTCAATGGGAATTTAACCTGACAGTGCTCGCAGCTATCCTTGCTGTATTAGGCTATTCGGTAAATGAATCAGTTGTTGTTTTTGATCGCGTCAGAGAAAATTTTAAAAAAATGAGAAAAGCGAGTGTCATTGAGGTAATTGATAATGCAATTACAAGAACTATGTCTCGCACGGTCATCACCCATCTAATGACACAAACCATGGTGTGTTCAATGCTGTTTTTTGGCGGAGAAACACTACATAATTTCTCACTTGCATTAACCATTGGTATTTTATTTGGTATCTATTCTTCAGTACTTGTAGCATGTCCAGTTGCGATGTGGCTTGGTGTATCTCAACGTAATCTCAGTCAAGATCAACCTAAAGAAAATCAGTCACAAGAAATTAATCCTTAAGTTTTTTTAAACTTTGAACGCCCTTTCTATTAGTTACCAATTTGTTATTTTGATAGCCTTAGTGGCTATTTCAGCTTTTTTCTCACTTGCTGAAACTAGCTTAATGACACTTAATCGCTATCGATTACAGCATTTAGTTTCACAAGGTAATCGTGCAGCAAAACTCGCACATAAACTACTCTCCTCCACTGACAAACTTTTAGGCGTCATTCTGCTATGTAAAGAATTTGCAAATGCAGCATCCGCAATGCTTGTTACTATTATTACAGTGAGGCTTTATGGAGAAGGCCAGATTGCCCTCATGGCTGGGACTTTAGTAACAACATTTTTGATTCTTATTTTTGGTGAAGTATCGCCGAAAGTTATTGCAGCCTCTAAACCAGAGCGATTTGCTTTCTTTTGTAGCTACATACTCTACCCTCTTTTAAAGGTTCTCTATCCCATTGTTATTTTAGTCAACTTTTTTGTACTAACTTTTGTAAAAATTTTTAATGTAAAAATAGATTTTAATAACAATCTTCATGCAATATCTATGGATGAATTAAGAAGTATTATTTCTGAAGCTGGTCAATTCATACCTAATCAACACCGTAAAATCTTACTTAATTTATTTGAGCTCGAGCGTATTACTGTTGATGACATTATGATTCCACATACTTTTGTAGAATCTATTGATTTTGACTTAACCGATGAAGAGATTATTCAGAAACTACTTACTTTTCAACATAGCAGAATATTGGTAAAAACAAATTCACCTGAAAATATTTTAGGGTTGCTTAATACACAAAAAATTATTAAACAACTTAATTTACATGATGCACTCAATAAAATTACAAAAGATGATTTGAAAGCTTTGATTTCTGAACCCTACTTCATTCCTTCTGGCACCCCTTTATATACGCAAATGCAACACTTTCAGGATAAACAAGAGAGGGTTGGTTTAATTGTTAACGAACATGGCGAATTTATTGGTCTATTAAGTCTTGAAGATATCTTGGAAGAAATTGTTGGTGAATTTAACTTAGATTTTCTATCAAAATCATCTAAATTTAATCAAGACGAGGACGGGGGGTGGATTGTAGATGGTAGCGTCACAATTCGAACATTGAATAAAAAATTAAACCTTCAATTCCCAATCGACGGTCCTAAAACACTCAATGGCTTGGTCTTGGAATATTTTGAGGATATCCCGGAACCGAACACAAGCTTCAAAATTGCCAACCATACCCTAGAAGTTCTTCAATCTCACGACCGAATTGTGAAGAGCATAAAAATCTACCCTCAATCATAATTTTTTAAAAATTCCCTCAAAGAATCACTTGAGTTTTTATTTTTTTTAATCACAATATTCAATAGGGTTTAGCTAATGCCAAAATTAAATGCAACTGAAGACACAAAGCTTAGTCCAAAAAAAGCGAAGACTAAACTTCCCAGTATGTACAAAGTTATCATACTAAACGATGACTATACCCCTATGGAATTCGTCGTAAATACGATTCAACGTTTTTTTAATAAAAGTGTTGATGAAGCCACACGTATAATGTTAAAAATACATACAGAGGGGTCGGGTGTTTGTGGAATATTCCCTGTTGACATTGCTGAAACAAAAATGAATCAAGTGCTAAACTATGCAAAAGAACATCAGCATCCTTTGCAATGTATTATTGAAAAAATTGATTAAACTTAAATTATGATTGCTCAAGAACTTGAAGTAAGTCTACATATGGCCTTTATGGACGCAAGACAAAAGCGTCATGAACTTATTACGGTTGAACATTTGCTTCTTGCTATGCTGGATAATCCTTCTGCAGCTGAAGTACTTAAAGCCTGCGGCTCAAACATTGATGTACTCAGAAATGAATTAACGCAATATATCGATGATCATACGCCTACCATAACTGGCGAAGATGAAGTGGACACTCAACCTACACTTGGATTTCAAAGAGTAATTCAAAGAGCGATGCTTCATGTTCAATCTTCTGGTAAAAAAGAAGTGAATGGTGCAAATGTCTTAGTCGCAATTTATGGAGAAAAAGATTCTCATGCTGTTTATTTCCTTCATCAACAAGGAGTCACCCGGCTTGATGTTGTTAATTTTATTGCGCATGGCGTGTCCAAGTTAAATGAAGGTGATTCAAGTAAAACATCTCCCGAACAAGAGAATGATCAAGAGTCTGCAACGAATAAAGCGCTAGAAGCATATACGATCAATCTTAATAAGATGGTATTGGCTGGAAAAATTGATCCATTGATTGGTCGAGATTCAGAAATTGAACGTGTTATTCAAACTATCTGTAGAAGAAGAAAAAATAATCCTCTCTTAGTGGGTGAAGCAGGTGTTGGAAAAACTGCTATTGCAGAAGGGCTCGCAAAGAGAATTGTCGACAAAGAAGTTCCGAGTGTCCTAGAAAATACCACGATATTCTCACTTGATATGGGTACTTTATTGGCAGGCACAAAATACCGGGGCGATTTTGAACAAAGACTGAAAGCAGTCATGAAGCAACTCAATGAGTATAAAGATGCTATTTTGTTTATTGATGAAATTCATACTCTTATAGGCGCAGGTTCTGCAAGTGGAGGAACACTTGATGCGTCTAATCTTCTTAAACCTGCATTATCAAATGGATCAATTAAATGTATTGGTGCTACCACATATCAGGAATATAGAACTGTATTTGAAAAAGATCATGCACTCACGAGAAGATTTCAGAAAATCGATGTGAACGAGCCAAGCATTCTTGATACGATCAATATTCTTAAAGGACTTAAATCAAGATTTGAAAAACACCACAATGTAAAATATTCAGTTGCAGCAATTAATAGTGCCGCAGAACTTTCAGCAAAATATATTAATGATAGGCATCTTCCTGATAAAGCCATTGATGTGATTGACGAAGCTGGGGCTGCACAAAGAATACTCCCTAAAAATAAACAGAAAAAAGTTATTACCAATAAAGAAATTGAAGAGATAGTAGCGAAGATTGCTAAGATACCTCCAAAAAATATTTCTAATGATGACAAGCATGCACTTAAAAATCTTGAGCGAGATCTGAAAGCAGTAATTTTTGGACAAGATAAAGCGATTGAAAATCTTGCAAGCGCTATCAAAATGACAAGAAGTGGATTAGGCATACCAAATAAACCAATAGGAAATTTTCTCTTTAGTGGTCCAACAGGAGTAGGAAAAACAGAAGTAGCACGTCAACTCGCCTATATCTTAGGTATTGAACTCATTCGTTTTGATATGAGTGAATATATGGAAAGACACACAGTGTCGAGACTCATTGGAGCTCCTCCAGGCTATGTAGGATTTGACCAAGGGGGGCTCATGACTGAAGCTGTCCATAAACAACCTTATTGTGTACTTCTGCTTGACGAAATTGAAAAAGCACATCCAGATATTTTTAATATCCTTCTGCAAGTGATGGATCATGGATCTTTAACTGATAGTAACGGCAGAAAAACAGATTTTAGAAATGTGACTCTTATTATGACAACAAATGCCGGCGCAGAATCCCTCTCAAAAACCTCTATGGGATTTACACAGTCTAAAAAGATAGGCGATGAACAAACAGAAATTAAGCGGTTATTTACACCAGAGTTTAGAAATAGGCTTGATGCAACCGTATCATTTGCGCCACTCAGTCATGAAGTGATTTTAAAAGTTGTTGATAAATTCTTGATGCAACTCGAAGATCAATTGCATGAGAAAAAAGTAGATGCAACTTTCACAGATTCACTTAAATCATATCTAGCTAAAAATGGTTTTGATCCAAGTATGGGAGCAAGACCAATGTCTCGCCTCATCCAGGATATAATTAGAAAAGCACTTGCGGATGAACTACTTTTTGGCAAACTTACCAATGGTGGCAATGTCACCATTGATATTGATAGCAATGATAAATTGAAATTAATTTTTGAAGAAGAAAATAAAGCCGTTCTTCAAGAGTCTTAACTTTTTTTCATTACATCTTTAAACATTTGGCTTTCTAAAAAACTCTGAAGCCATTTTTTCAATTCTTGATATTTAGAATTCAAAAACCACTCTTCGTCTACTAAAAAAAATTGTCTCACAAAAGGAAAAATTGCTACATCAGCAAGGCTTACTTTTTCCGTCATTAAATAACTTTTCGACTTTAATTTTTCATTTAACAAATTTAAAAATACTTCACATTGAAAACGATAATATTCTTTGGGATGTTCAGGAAAACGATCGGCATATTTATATTTATCTAGATTTTTTTTAAAAATAAAATCATTTTCTTTAATGAGTTCTTGGCTAAGATTATTATCATTTAAAATCCAATTTTCTGGGTCGGATTTATCGAGAGCCCACATCATTATTTCCATACTCTCTTCGATAACTATTCCATTATTATCTACCAATACTGGGACTGTTCCTTTAGGACTAAGTGCTAAAAAATCACTAGGTTTATCTTTAAGAGAAATTTCTATTGATTCATAATCAATTTTAGCTTGATACAAAGCTAGTCTTGACCGAATCGCGTATGGACAGCGTCTGTATGTATAAAGCCTTGGTCTAGCTAGCATCATCAGCCAATAGATTGGCAAGCATCGAGAATGAGCTTTCTTCCTTGATAAACAAGACCTGAATAAATTTGCACAAGCTCCGCACCCGCATTTATTTTTTCTAAGGCATCTTCACCAGAGAATATGCCGCCTACGCCAATGATCGGAATCTCGCCTTGAAGTCTCGCATGAAGTTCTCGAATTATTGAATTAGATAATTTAAATAGAGGTTTACCTGACATACCTCCAACCTCTTTTCCATTAATAAGATCACTCACCGACTCTCTAGTAATAGTTGTATTTGTTGCAATTACCGCGTCAATCCTATTTTTAATAATACTTTTTGATATTGTATCTAAGTGTTTAGCTGTTAAATCAGGTGAAATTTTTAATGCTATAGGGACATAACGCCCATAATAATCAGCTAATCTAGTCTGTTCTTCTTTGATCTGCGCTAATAAAATGTTTAGCGCCTTGGTTTCTTGAAGATCTCTTAAGTTTTTTGTATTGGGTGAGGAAATATTGATTGCAATATAATTTGCATATTGATAAACCTTTTTCATACACAAGAGATAATCATCTCCAGCCTTTTCTATTGGCGTATCAAAATTCTTACCAATATTAATTCCAAGCACACCCTTGTATTTACTCAATTTGATATTTTCTACTGCAGTTTCAAGACCTACATTGTTAAATCCAAATCGGTTAATAATGCCCTGAGCTTCTGGCAATCTGAATAGTCTCGGCTTTGGATTGCCTATTTGTGCTCTTGGGGTAATTGTTCCAACTTCAATAAATCCAAACCCCAATTTACCCAAAGCATCAATGTAATTTGCATTTTTATCAAGTCCTGCAGCTAATCCCACTGGATTTTGAAAAGGAATGCCCATCACAGTTCGAAGCTTGCAAGGATTAGGAGGCTTTAGAAAACTTAGTAGGCCAATTTTGTTAGAAAGAGATAGTGCCTTAAGAGTTAAGTCGTGCGAAAATTCTGCATCAAACTTAAATAACAATGAACGAATTAAGTGGTGGCTCATAACACTATCATTTTAACTTAGGAAGTTATAAGGCTTAATAAATATTATGCGATTAAATCGTAAAAATCACATTTTAGGAAAAATATCAGTTGATACCTTCTTAAAAAAATATTGGCAAAAAAAACCACTCTTAATTCGAAATGCAATTGAAAATTTTCAGTCTCCCATCACAGAAAAAGATCTTTTTAAAATAGCGCAAGATGAAGAAACTATATCCCGCCTCATAGAATATAGAAACGATATGTGGCAAGTAAAGTATGGTCCATTCAAAAAATCAGAATTCCTTAGAAAAAAGAATAGTCCTTGGACGGTGCTTGTACAAAATATTAATCACCATTTTTCCTTTGCTAATTCTTTCCTAAATTTTTTCAAGTTTATTCCATATGCACGACTTGATGACTTAATGGTGAGTTATGCTACAAAGAAAGGGAGTGTTGGCCCTCATTTTGACTCTTATGATGTTTTTTTATTTCAAGCAAAAGGAAAAAGGGAATGGAAGATTAGCGCTCAAAAAAAATTTGATTTAGATAAAAAATCAGCCATTAAAATTATTACCAATTTCAAAAGTAAAAATTCTTGGGTGCTTAACCCTGGTGATATGCTCTATTTACCCCCTAATATAGGCCACTGGGGCATCTCACATAGTAATGATTGTCTTACATATTCTATTGGTTTTAGAGCACCTGATACATTTGAAATCCAATCTAAATTTTTAGATTTTATTCAAGATAACTTGAGCGCAAACAAAAAGGATCTATATAAAGATCCAAATTTAAAACTTCAAAAAAATCCAGCAGAAATCAATTCAAATATGATTAATAAAATTCAACAGATCATTAATCAATTACGATGGAATAAAAATTCAATTCATACTTTCATTGGTCAATTGCTTACCGATCCAATTGAGAATGCTATTTTCCAGCAACCAAAGCCGATATCCCTTGAAATCTTTAAAAAAAATCTCTCAAAAAAAATACTGGAACTTAACCCTAAAACAAGAATGCTTTTTATAAAAAATAGTTTTTACATAAATGGTGAATTTATTGAAACTGATAAGAAATATGCCAAATACCTAAGACAGCTTGCAAATGATCGAAAAATCTCTTTTAAAACAACTTTAGACAAAAAAGATTTAAACGCTTTGGGGATAATCTTACTTCCCCTGTATCGCTCAGGATTTGTTGATTTTATACAATAATATTTAACTATCTAGCTAATTTTGTTGTAGAATTATCGACTGGGATCCGATCATAGGCCCCGAAATCAACATTAATTTTAAGGATTAAAAATGACACGTTCACTACTTATCGCTTTATTATTAGCTATTGGTTTAACTGCTTGCGGCAAAAAAGAAGAAGCTGCTCCTGCTGCTGATGCAGCTCCAGCTGCTGAAGCTGCTCCAGCTGCTGAAGCTAAGTAATAGATAATTTATCTATTATATGAATTAAAAAAGCCGGTTTTTAACCGGCTTTTTTTATATTACTTGCCATGACGTTCCGCCAATTTGCGTTGCAATTTTTATCCAATCACGCTCACATCCTATTTTTTCCACAATAGCTTCTTTTACTAAATCTTCACTATTATTTTTCTCACTCAGATGCGCTGCAACAAGATGTTTTAATTGTTTAAATTGAATTTTACCCAGAATTTCTGCAGCCGTTTGATTATCCAAATGACCCAATTTTCCTCTGATTCTTTTCTTTAAGCTAAATGTATACTCACTCGATTCAAGCAAGCTAAGATCGTGATTAAATTCTATAATAAGCGCATCTAGTTTCTGCAGCATTTTTTCAATATGGGGCGTTGAACTTCCCGTATCCGTCAAAATACCTAATTTATGATTGCCGTCACTCAATGTAAATTGAATAGGCTCTCTTGCGTCATGGGGCACCGGAAAGGGTTGTATTATAAAATTCTCTATTTCAAATGTATTGTGACTATCAATTATATTTAAATCAATCTCATAAGATTTAATCATATGTTTTTCACACATCTTGAAAGTCCCGTAAGAGAGCCATACAGGAATTTTGAATTTGTTTGCTAATCTAAAAGCGCCTTTGACATGATCTTCATGTTCATGCGTTAAGAGAATGCCTGTGATGTTTTCTGGGGATTCATTAAGTCGATCGAGCCTTGACACAATGTCCTGGATTGCAAAACCACAATCAACCATCAAAAGTGATTTGTTTTGCTTTACCAAAAAAGAATTGCCAGCACTCCCACTACCTAGAGATGCAAACTGCATCTTTATTTTAATTGATCGTAAAGAAGAGTAATGATTCGATTTGCGGTAGAAGAAGTGTTTCTTTTACCATCCTGATACTCAATGACAACCCGAGAGCCACCATTATCTGAAGCAACAACCTTAATTCGATATTGTTTCTCTGGATTAGTTTTTTCTTTATCGCTTCCACCCCAGAATTTAAGTTTTTCAGATAAAGGTTTATCTTTATTTTGGCTATTATCTTTTTCTTGCTTATCTTTCTTGTCGTCATCGCTCCAGAACATAAGAGAATCTAAAATACCTTTCTTCTTTTTGGGGCTATCGTCAATATCGACATCAGCATACTTAACAAAATAGATTCCATTTGATCTATCTTTGTCTTCAATCACAAATCCAATAATATCTAGAGCTAATCCAACTCTTCGCCAAGCACGATCAAAAGGATCTTGAATCTCGAGTGAAGCACTTCCATCAGCCTCTTTCTTAATTTCAGCTCTCTTTTGATTAACTGGAGTCGCAATAATTTCTTTTGCTCGTTTTTCAGCTACTCCAAGTTTTACCATCAGTCTTCTTAAGAGCTCAGCGTCTAATTCATCGTCTTTTGAATCTCCTTTTGTTTCCGGCTGCGTCTTGGCATCATTTCTATACCCGTTATCCACAACCCCATATGGAGTTCTAACCTTTTCTTTACCATCATCAGGTGCTGTGTCCACACTTCGATGCGTCATATATATTTCTGTGGTACCTTCTTGAAGGCCACGATCGAGTCGTGTTCTAAATTTTTTACGATTGGCAGTTCCTGAAGCTAAAGAATCAAGCCAAGCATCAAATTTATCAAGCGCGCCTTTGTTATCTCCGGCTTTAAGATCACCTTCTTTAATCCATTCAGTTTCCATAACGCCGGTTTCTGGATTTTCCTTTTTAACAGCGAATCCCATATCTAACCAAAAATCTCTTAACACTGGCCATATTTTTTCTGGAGGTGCATTAACAACAAGCCATCTTTGGGCGCCTGCTTTTACAATTTTCATGCCTTCTGGGTTAGGCAAAATATTTGATTGGCCATTTTCTTGTTTTTGACCATTTTTAAAATCTGAATAACTGGTAGACCCAGGTATTGCATATGTGTCATTTGTAGTTGCCGAAGTTAAATCAGGAGGCACTTCTAAGGGGCGAGATCTACCTGTAGCCTTATAATCAGGCGCTGTAACCTGATCCACAAAAGGAATGCTATCGCATCCACTTAAGATGAAGAATAAAGATAAAACAAAAAGCCATTTACTTTGCGCTAGTAATTTCATTGAATATGAGCTTCCTTCATAGCGGTTTGAATAATTTTATGGAACTCCATGCTAAGTTCTACTAAGGGTAATCGAATGCCTTCTTTGATGAGGCCCATTGTCTTTAATGCCCATTTTACAGGGATTGGATTTGCCTCTATAAATAGATTGGTGTGAAGTGAAAATAATTGTTGGTTAATCTCGATCGCTTTTTCATTTTGTTTGGCAATAACGCAAGCATACATTTCATGCATTAATTTTGGTGCAATGTTTGCTGTAACAGAAATTACACCCTTACCTCCGAGCAACATAAGCGATAAAGCAGTTGCATCATCACCACTTAAAACTGAAAAATGAGACGGCAATCTTTTAATAAGATCGATACCACGAGTCAAATCTCCTGTTGCATCTTTAATGCCCACAATATTAGGGATTTCACTTAACTTCAATACAGTATCGTTCTTTAAATCACAACCTGTTCTAGAGGGCACATTGTAAAGAATTTGATCAATTGCAACTTCATTTGCAATTTTACTAAAATGCTGGAAAAGTCCCGTCTGGTTAGGTTTATTGTAATAAGGCGTCACTAATAAACATGCATCTGCCCCTAGACGTTTGGCTTCTTTGGTAAGATCAATAGCTTCTTGCGTGGAGTTTGCCCCCGTGCCAGCTATCACTGGAATTCTTTTGTTAACATGTTTAACGGTAGTTTCAATAAGCTGGCAATGCTCTTCACAATTGACCGTGGGTGATTCGCCAGTTGTGCCTACAATCACAATGCCGTCCGTACCTTCACGAACGTGAAAATCAATTAATCCATGAAGCGCAGAAATATCGAGACTTCCGTCAGGAAACATTGGGGTGACTATTGCAACAATACTGCCTTGAGGTGACATGAGATTGGCTATTAATCTTATAAAGTCGCTATTTTAACTTAAATAGCGAAACACAAAAAAAATTGATCATTTAATATATATAAAATAGTTATATTACTATAAAACTTTATTCTTTGAAGTAATATAGAATTATTGTTATATTTCAACTCTAAAAAAAGATCTTGAACTTACAAAAGACTTCGCTGACAGAGTCTTGAGCTAGAAATATTTTCAGCAATTTTAACCGTATAATTTAACTTTATGATTCAACACTATTTCTTAATTATCATTAGCACGGTATTGGTCAACAATATCGTTTTAGTGAAAATTTTAGGGTTATGTCCGTTTATGGGCGTATCTAAAAAATTAGAAACATCGATCAGTATGTCCGCGGCTACCGCTTTTGTATTGACTATAGGATCAATGACAAGCTGGGCTATTAATCATTATCTTCTTGAGCCAAATGACCTTGTATATTTAAGAACACTTTCATTTATTGTAGTGATCGCAGGTGTTGTGCAATTTACTGAAATGTTGATGGAAAAAAACTTTCCACTACTTTATCAATTGCTGGGTATTTTCTTACCTCTCATTACCACTAACTGTGCCGTATTAGGAATTCCTCTTTTGAATGCGCAATCAAGTCACACACTGCTCGAATCTGCCCTATTCGGTTTTGGGGGTGGCATTGGTTTTTCAGTCGTATTGATTTTATTTGCATCCTTAAGAGAACGTTTAGAAGGTGCGGAGATACCTGGGCCATTTAAAGGGACAGCAATAGCGCTTGTTACCGCTTCAATCATGAGTCTGGCCTTCATGGGATTCGCAGGTCTAGATCGCTAATATGATTACCGCGCTTCTTGTCATGATTTTCCTTGCCATACTTTTAGGGCTGGTCTTAGGCTATTCTGCAATCAAATTTAAAGTAGATGGCGATCCAATGGTTGCGAGAATTGATGCCATTCTTCCACAAACACAATGCGGTCAATGTGGTTATCCCGGTTGCAAACCCTATGCTACAGCCATTGCAAAAGGTGAGGCTGATATCAATCAATGTCCGCCAGGAGGTGATGCGGGTGCTAAAGCTTTAGCAGAATTAATGGGCATGGAGTTCAAACCAGTTAATGAAAAACATGGCGTTCAAAAACCAAAATCAGTCGCTTTAATTGATGAATCAACGTGTATTGGGTGTACTTTATGCATTCAAGCGTGCCCTGTAGACGCTATCTTAGGTGCAGCAAAACAAATGCATACGATTATTGCAAGCGAGTGTACAGGCTGTGAATTATGTTTACCACCATGTCCAGTAGATTGCATAACCATGGAACCTGTTCTTGAAAATTCAGAATCATGGAAATGGAAATATCCAATCTATAACATTCAAAAAGCTCAAAAGGCTTAAAGCTTTTATTATGCAATTAAAAAATATTTTTAAATTTAATGGTGGAGTGCATCCAGATGAAAATAAAATTGCATCTACACGTCTTCCCATTGCAAAACTAGCTATTCCAAAAAAATTAGTGCTGCCACTTAGACAGCATGTTGGTCATGTTGCAAAAGTTAAAGTTAAACCTGGCGATCAAGTATTCAAAGGTCAAATAATTGCCGAAGCTGATGGTAATATCTCTGCCGCTATTCATGCACCCACATCAGGAAGAATCCTAAAAATTAGCGAGGAAATTCTACCCCATCCGTCAGGTCTGCCTGATTTTTGTATCACCCTCGAAGCGGACTTTAAAGATACTTGGATTGAAAAAAAACCGATCCCTTGGAAAAAAATAGAAAAAACTCAATTAATTGAGACATTGTCACAGTCTGGAATTGTCGGCTTGGGTGGGGCAGTTTTTCCTACGCATATGAAATTAAAAACTAATCAAAAACAAACCATCCATACATTGGTGATTAATGCGGCAGAGTGTGAACCATTTATTACCTGTGACGATATGTTAATGAGAGAAAGAGCTGATGAAATTATCCGAGGCTCACTTATTGCGCAAACTATTCTTGGTGCAG
This sequence comes from Methylophilaceae bacterium, assembly GCA_003533095.1. Lineage (GTDB taxonomy): Bacteria > Pseudomonadota > Gammaproteobacteria > Burkholderiales > Methylophilaceae > Methylopumilus. Next base: position 21,255 of record DOEL01000018.1, read on the forward strand.
AAAAGTGTGTAATTGGAATCGAAGACAATAAAATTGAAGCCTACGAAGCTCTGAAAAAAGCTGCTCAAAAAACGACAGTTGAAATTACAGTCGTACCTACACTTTATCCAAGTGGCGACGCGAAAAGACTTATTTATCTCCTTATGGGAATCGAAGTTCCTAAGGAAAAACGCTCTGTAGATCTTGGTATTCAAGTATTTAACGTAGCTACGGTAGCGGCTATTTATAGATATCTTGAGTTCGGCGAACCATCGATCAGTCGAATTGTAACAATCACAGGCGCCGTGAAAACACCGCAAAATTATGAGGTCTTATTTGGGACACCTTTATCAGAATTAATTAAAGCTGCCGGTGGCTCTTCAAATAAACAAAAAAAATTCATCATGGGCGGTCCTATGATGGGATTTGATCTACCCTCAATTGATGTGCCGGTCACAAAAGCAATGAATTGTGTCATCGAAAGTTCGCCAGAATTATTTCCGACCCCAAAACCTGTAATGCCCTGTATTCGGTGTGCACGATGTGCAGATGCCTGTCCAGTTAACTTACAACCTCAAGAATTATATTGGTTCTCAAAATCTTCTCAGCTTGAAAAAGCTAGGGAGTACAATTTATTTGATTGTATTGAATGCGGATGCTGCACTTATGTTTGCCCTAGCAATATTCCACTCGTTCAATTTTACAGGTATGCAAAAAGTGAAATTATTGCCCAAGACAAATCCAAAGAAGCTGCCAATACAGCAAGAGAAAGAAATGAATTTAGACTTGCAAGATTAGAAAGAGAGAAGAAAGAGCGCGCTGAAAGGCATGCACAAAAGGCTTTGGGTGCTCAAGATAAACAAGCTGAGGATGATAAAAAATCAACCATTGCTGCAGCGATGGAAAGAGTCAAACAAAATCAACAAGAAAATATAAAAAACTAATATGGAAAATAGATCACCTTATATCGTTAATGCACCTTCAGTAAGTTTCATTATGTTCAAAGTTTTGCTTGCACTCATTCCTGGCATAGCTTTGTATGTATATGTATTTGGTGTAGGCGTCATCATTAATATTCTTTTGGCTTCCCTCACCGTCCTACTCACTGAAAGTGTAATTCTTGCCATAAGAAAACTGCCTATAAGGCCATTCATTTTAGATGGTAGCGGACTTGTCACTGCATGGCTTCTTGCTCTATCCATTCCATCAATAGCGCCATGGTGGATTATTGTCTTAGGCACTTTACTTTGTATTATTTTTGGTAAACATCTTTATGGTGGATTAGGCTACAACTTATTTAATCCAGCGATGGTGGGATACGCTATCTTATTGATCTCCTTCCCTTCTATTATGACGCATTGGCAAACACCGTCAGCTCTCATGGCTAGCCCTATGGATTGGCTTGATCAAATTAAAATTATTTTTAAAAATAATTTATTAACTAAAGAAACAATTGATGCCATGAGTTCTGCCACACCTCTAGATTACATTAAGACCCAGTTAACTTTGCATCAGACACTTAGCTCAATTCAACAAGATAAAATATTTGGCTTGATTGGAGGGCATGGGCTTGAATTAATTAATTTGGGTTATCTTGCCGGGGGTCTCTATTTACTTAAAGAAAAAATTATTTCATGGCATTTACCTGTTGCCTTTTTATCTACTTTATTTATCACAGCATTAATGTTTAATGTTTTATCTCCTGAGACATTCGCGTCACCACTTTTCCATGTCATGAGTGGTGGAAGCATACTTTGTGCTTTTTTTATTATTACTGATCCAGTAAGCGCACCTACAACACCTAAAGGAAAAATTTATTTTGGCGCAGGAATAGCCTTATTGGTTTTCATTATTCGAATTTTTGGTGGTTATCCAGAGGGCATTGCATTTGCGGTATTACTTTTTAATATATGCGCACCATTGATAGACAGTCTCACGCAACCAAGAGTCTTTGGTCATAAATAAAAATATGTTTAGAGATCACTTTAAAAAAATATCTAATACTGCAATCGCGATGATTATATTCTCCTTAATAGCCTCAGCTGCTTTAAGTACCTTTTATTTCATTACAAAATCACCTATTGAAGAGAGTGATGCTAAGGCAAAGCGTATTTTTTTAAATCAAGTTATCTCTTCAGACCTCTACGATAATAATCTTGTGAAAGATACCATTTCAGTGGAGCCCACCCCCCTTCTGGGTAATAAAAGAAATATTGATATCTATCGAGCAAAGAAAAATAATCAAGTGATTGCAGTCATAATTGAAGTTGTTGCTCCCGATGGCTACAGCGGTGAAATTAAGACACTTGTGGGGATTGATCAAGAAGATAAAATATTAGGGGTTAGAGTCATTACGCATAAAGAAACTCCTGGGCTAGGCGACTATATTGAAATTGACAAAAGTCAATGGATTAAAAATTTTGATCTTAAATCTTTAGATAAAATCAGTGAAAAAAAATGGGCAGTTAAAAAAGATGGGGGAGATTTTGATTATATTTCTGGAGCAACAATCACGCCTCGGGCGGTCATTAAATCTACCTATAAATGTCTTCTTTACGCAAAAGAAAATAAAAAAAGGTTATTCACATCATGAGTGAAATAAAAAAAATTGCATTAGATGGATTTTGGAAACAAAATCCGGGTGTCGTTCAATTACTTGGTCTATGTCCAACTTTAGCGGTCACAACCTCTATGATCAATGGATTAAGTCTTGGAATTGCCACAGCCATTGTGATGGCCGTCTCAAATGCTTCAGTATCGCCAATTCGTAAATTTATTCCGACAGAAATTAGAGTCCCAGTTTTTATTCTTATAATTGCTTCGCTTGTAACTATTATTGACTTCAGTATTCATGCTTTTATACAACCACTATATAAAGCGTTAGGTATTTTTATTCCATTGATTGTCACTAATTGTATTGTTTTAGCTCGCGTCGAATCTTTTGCTGCAAAAAACGAAACTACAGCTTCGTTTTTTGATGGTCTATTTATGGGTCTTGGTTTAGCAATGGTTTTAACTCTTCTTGGCGGATTCAGAGAGTTCTTTGGAAAAGGCACTTTATTGTCTGGTATTGATCTTATTTTAGGTCCTTCGGCCAGTAATTTAGTAATTCATTTTTTTGGTGATTACCATGGCTTTCTTTTAGCAATCCTTCCACCTGGAGCTTTTATTGGGCTCGCTTGTCTTATCGCATTAAAAAATCGTATCGAAGCTCGCTAATTATTTTTTATGAACCCTCAAAAGCGGTTTAAAATTTTTGAAGCGCTATCAAGAAATACACCTCATCCGACAACTGAACTTAATTATCAAACACCCTTTCAACTTCTGATCGCAGTGATTTTATCGGCGCAAACAACTGACAAATCAGTTAACAAAGCGACTTTTTTACTTTTTAATAAAGCCTCTAATGCAAAAAAACTCTCTCAATTGAAATTGAGCGATATTGAATCATGCATCAAAACGATTGGACTTTATAAAACAAAGGCAAAAAATATACTTGAAACAGCAAAAATAATTCATACCAAATTTAATGGAGAAGTGCCTCATGACCGCTTATTACTTGAATCACTTCCAGGAGTTGGTCGAAAAACTGCAAACGTTATTTTAAATACAATTTTTAATGAGCCAACGATTGCAGTTGATACTCATATATTTAGAATTGCTAATCGAATAAATTTAGCACCTGGTGATAATGTACTTCGGGTAGAAAAAAAATTGATGCAAGTTACACCAAAAGAATTTTTAAAAGATGCGCATCATTTATTAATTCTTCATGGGAGATATACTTGTACAGCAAAGCTTCCAAAATGTAACTGCTGTGTGATTAATGATTTATGTGAATATAAGAAAAAATTATTAATTAAAACGAAATAAGATTGATTTGTCTTTGAGTTACTAATTGTAGAATTTCTTTTTTTTGCTCATCACTCAATGTGATCCATTTAGAAATTTCCTCTTCACTTCGAAAGCATCCCTCACAAAACTGATGCTCTTTACTAATATGGCATACGCCAATACATGGGGATTCAACTAACATACTTAACTTTCTTCATTAGTCTAAAGTACCATGACATTGCTTAAACTTTTTATTACTTCCGCATGGGCATGGATCGTTTCTGCCAACTTTAGGAAAAGTATTTTTTGCATCATCTTTCTTTCTGGTTGATTTTTTAACCTCATCTTTATTTTTTTCATCAATCTCATTGACTTCGGCCTCATTCTTAATTTTTACAACCATAGTAATGCGAGTAACCTCAGTCTTAACGGTATCAAGGAGATACCCAAATAACTCAAAAGCCTCTTTTTTATACTCTTGCTTAGGATTTTTTTGAGCATAAGATCGAAGATGTATCCCCTGTCTTAAATGATCGAGTGACGATAAATGCTCTCTCCAATGATGATCAATACTTTGTAGCATCACCGTTTTTTCAAAATGCCTAATAATATCCTTGCCCACTAATGATTCTTTTTCTTGATATTGTTTATTCGCAATGCTAATCACTCTCTCATAAATATCTTCTATGGCAATTTGAGGTTCTTTTTCAACCCACGTCTTAATGGAAACACTCAAACCATAATCGGAAAATAAAATTTTCTCTAAAGATGGAATGTCCCACATATCTTCCATGCTGCCTGGGGGAATATGAGCTTGCGAGAGATCACGAAGGACATCTTCTCTCATTGCTGCAATGGTTTCTGCCGTTTGTTCAGAATCAAGCAATTCATTTCTTTGTTCGTAAATTACTTTTCTTTGATCATTTGCAACATCATCGTATTCAAGCAACTGCTTTCTAATATCAAAATTACGCCCTTCGACTTTTCGTTGCGCATTTTCGATAGCTTTTGTTACCCAAGAATGCTCAATCGCTTCGCCCTCTGGCATTTTTAGCTTTTCCATAATGACTGAAACGCGATCAGAGGCAAATATTCTTAATAATGAGTCTTCTAGAGATAAATAGAATCGACTAGATCCTGGATCACCTTGTCTTCCTGCGCGTCCTCTGAGTTGATTGTCTACACGCCTTGATTCGTGCCTTTCAGTACCAATAATATGAAGTCCGCCTGCTTTGACTACTAGGCTATTTTGTTCTTTCCAAGCTTCTTTGAGCGCCTGAATTTCTTTTTCTTTTTTACTTTCGGTTAATTTTTCGTTTAACTTAATCTCATGAATATCAGCTTCAATACTTCCCCCAAGGACAATATCTGTTCCGCGACCTGCCATATTTGTTGCAATAGTAATCATGCCTGGACGGCCTGCTTGCGCAATAATATGTGCTTCTTTTTCATGATGCTTCGCATTCAATACTTGATGCTTTAATTTTGCTTTTGTAAGTAATGCTGAAATAAGCTCTGAATTTTCAATTGAAGTCGTACCTACTAACACAGGTTGATCAATTTTCTGACATGATTTGATATCCTCAATGACCGCAGCATATCGCTCTTGCGAAGTGCGATAAACTTTATCCATCATGTCTTTTCTTTGTGTCGTTCGGTGAGGGGGAATAATAATAGTTTCTAAGCCGTAAATTTGACTGAATTCATAAGCTTCTGTATCAGCTGTACCTGTCATCCCAGATAGTTTTTGATACATCCTAAAATAATTTTGGAATGTAATAGAAGCAAGCGTTTGATTTTCTTTTTGAATTTCAACACCTTCTTTAGCTTCAACAGCCTGATGAATGCCTTCTGACCATCTGCGACCTGGCATCATTCTTCCAGTAAATTCATCAACAATAATAATGCTGTTATCTCGCACAACATAATGCTGATCTTTATTGAATAGATTTCTTGCTTTTAAAGAAGCATTAATGTGATGCACAAGTGAAATATTCATTGCATCATATAAACTCGATTGTTCAGATAACAATCCTTCTTTAATTAATAACTTCTCTACATTTTCATGGCCGCTTTCTGAAAGAATTACTTGATGTGCTTTTTCATCCACCCAGTAATCACCATTTTCTTCTTCAGTTTTTTGTCGTGAAAGCTTGGCTACGACTAGATTGATCTTAGTGTAAAGATCAACATTATCCTCAGCTTGTCCTGAAATAATAAGGGGCGTCCTTGCCTCGTCAATTAATATCGAGTCAACTTCATCAACTAAACCATAATGCAATTTACGCTGAACACGCTCTTCTTTGGAGAAGATCATGTTATCTCTTAAATAATCAAATCCAAATTCATTGTTCGTGCCATAGGTGATATCCGCTTGATAGGCTTTTTTCTTTTCTTCGCTTGAGATATTGGATAAATTAATGCCAACTTCTAAACCTAAGAATCTGTAAATCTGACCCATCCACTCAGCATCTCGTTTTGCAAGATAGTCATTAACCGTAATAACATGCACGCCTTTTCCTTCAAGAGCATTGAGGTATGAAGGTAATGTTGCAACAAGTGTCTTACCTTCCCCTGTTCGCATTTCTGAAATTTTTCCATCATGAAGTGCCATGCCACCAATGAGTTGTACATCAAAATGACGCATTTCTAATACACGTCGACTTGCTTCTCTTACGACAGCGAAAGATTCAATCAGCAAATCATCTAACTTTTGTCCTTCGTTAAGACGTTTTTTAAATTCTGAGGTTTTAGCTTTTAGAGCTGCATCGCTCAATTTTTTAATTGCTTCTTCAAGTAAATTTATTTGATGAACTTTTTTTCCATACTCTTTAAGGAGTCTATCGTTTCTGCTTCCAAATAAATTTTTAACAATGGTCTTTAACATAATGTGAATATTCTTAATATCGAGATAATTTGAAATAATTAAAATTGAAGGTACTTGCGAGGATCTAGAGATTCGCCATTCATTCTGATTTCATAATGAAGATGTGGTCCTGTTGATCTTCCAGTATTACCTACCAGCGCTATAACCTGATTCTTCTTAATGCGATCGCCCTCTTTAACTAATAATTTAGATGCATGAGCATATCGAGTTTCAAGTCCAGAACCATGAGAAATACGAACCACATTGCCATATTCAGGAGTTACTTCGGCTGCTATCACAATGCCTGCTGCAGTTGCTTTAATAGGTTGGCCAACATCTGCACTAAAATCTAAACCTTCATGAAAGGCTCTTACTCCTAAAAAAGGGTCTACCCTCCAACCATAGCTTGATGAATTGAAAGGCACATTTACAGGGGAAGCATTGGGGAGAGTATCTTTAAAAACGCTTTGTTTAAGATAAATAGCCTCTAAATTGTTGTAGTACTCTTCATGTTTTTCAATATCAAGCGTTAGCTTATCAATAAATGATTGAAGTTCAGTCTCTGACAAATTTTTTTCGGGGACGAAAGGACCGCCCTGACCAGATGATTTTATGGGTGCTGGTTTAGGGATCTTCTCATTTGTTTTTAATTTCTCTTTAGCAAAATCTTGAAGTCTCTGAGATTGATTATCAATACGAATTAATCGAGCTTGAAGTTCACCAATTTGCGCTGCATAAATATCTAAATTCTTCTGAAAACTCCCCAAGTTAAGGTCAAGTTTAAGATTAATTAATGATTTTTTTTCTTCATCGGCGCCGTTATATTTCGAATCAATCCAGTTAATACCCTGAATAAACGCAATAAAAAGTAAAAAGATTATGGCAACAAAAGTTACTAAATGGATACTTTTTGGCTTTGATGTGCTATTTGTTACAAAGATAATTCGCATTGAAGTCTAAAACTTAGCTTAAATAATAGATAATTATAACTTATGAAGCCCGTCAACAAGCTCTTGGAAAGTGAAGTATTTTCCCTAATTAGAGAGAAAAATCGCTCTATTTCTAGCTATCAAAAGCTATGGTCTAGCAAGGTCCCAAGTAAATTAGCCCCTTTATCTCATGTTGGCGGGATTCGAGACGATATTTTGACTATTTATGTTAAGAATAGCGGTATTGCGAGCAAATTAAAATTTATTGAATCTACCCTTCTCAAGGACTTAAATGATGGTATTCAAAAAGAAATTCCTTATGCCAATCCCATTAAATCGCTAAAAATTAAATTAATGATTCAAAATTCTAAAGAGGCATCTACTCAATCTAAAAGTTTTCCTAATCAGGCTAAATTAGCTTTCAAAAATCTCCTTAGCAGTCTTGAGGACTCTCCTCTAAGACAAAGCCTTATTAAACTGATTAAACACCATGCAAATACTGACTGAAGCCCTCATATTCATTATTGCTGGAAGCATTGTTGGAACATTATCTGGACTTCTTGGTGTTGGTGGCGGCCTTATTATTGTTCCTCTCCTGGCTTATGTCTTAATTCATCTTCATGAAGTTGCTTTTGATCAAGCAATGCTTATGGCGATTGGAACTTCTCTCGCTTCTATTATTTTTACAGGGGGAGTATCGAGTTTTTTTCATACAAAACAGAACAATATGAATTGGTCAATAGCGACACATTACATCCCTGGCGTTTTTTTCGGTTCTTTGGCTATAGCTTTTATCATCCCTTATTTAAATATTGCATTTATTAAGCATGCTTTTATTGTCTATACTTTCCTTGCCGCATATGAAATATTTAAGTCGCCTAAAATCAAAAGCTCAGTTGAATTGCCATCATTTACTTTTTCTAATCTTTATGGATTCACAATAGGCTCTATTTCCACCCTTATTGGAATTGGCGGGGGGACTATGTTTGTACCTTATTTTATTTATCATAAAGTTAACCCTAGACTCGCTGTCGGACTTTCAAGTTCGCTCGGAGTGTTTATTGGACTAGGCGCTTCATTTGGATTTATTAAAAATGGCTTGTATCTAGAACAACTACCTCCATTGAGTATCGGCTATATCTATTTACCAGGACTTATATTTCTGACTGCTTCGAGTCTTATTTTTGTAAGGCTCGCAACAAAATGGATACATCAAATTTCTATTTCATCATTAAAAAAATTATTTGCTTGCCTATTAATTTTAATAGGCTTGTCAATGCTTTTTACAGGCTAATTTGTAATTAAAATATTAAGTTTAGTAGTAACAAAGCTATTGAATGTGATAATTTATTGCTTAAGTTTTTCATTTTAAGATTTCAAAAATTTAGGAGTATGTATGTCAGAACTTAACCTTATTATTGGCGCGGCACTCTTAGCAATTCTTTATGGTGCGGTTATGAGCGCATGGATATTTAAACTACCAGCTGGCAATTCAAAAATGCAGGCAATCGCCCTAGCTATTCAAGAAGGGGCTAAAGCTTATCTCGCAAGACAATATAAAGCGATATCAATTGTAGGTATTGTTTTAACAATTCTGATTGGAATGTTTATTTCAAAAGATACAGCATTAGGCTTTGTCATTGGCGCACTTCTTTCTGGTGCCTGCGGATTTATTGGCATGAATGTATCTGTCAAAGCAAACGTGAGAACTGCTCAAGCTGCTACAAAAGGGATTGTGCCAGCACTTGATGTAGCCTTCAAAGGTGGTGCTATTACAGGACTATTAGTGGTCGGGCTTGGTCTTCTTGGTGTGACAGGTTTTTATATGTATTTAGGTGGCGCTGAAGCTACTAATTTAAATCCTCTTATCGGACTCGCTTTTGGTTCCTCACTTATTTCAATTTTTGCTCGTTTAGGCGGTGGTATCTTCACTAAGGGTGCTGACGTAGGTGCTGATTTAGTGGGTAAAGTAGAAGCAGGCATTCCGGAAGATGACCCAAGAAATCCAGCTGTAATTGCAGATAATGTAGGGGATAACGTAGGTGACTGTGCAGGTATGGCAGCGGATTTATTCGAAACCTATGCGGTAACTTTAATTGCAACCATGGTTCTTGGTGGTCTTATGATCACTAACAATGGTGCAAGTGGCATTATCTATCCTCTCTTATTAGGTGCAGCATCTATTGTGACATCGATTGTGGGATGTTTCTTTGTAAGAGCAACCCCTAAAATGAAAAATGTTATGCCCGCTTTATATAAAGGCCTCATTGTAGCAGGTGGGCTTTCACTTGTTGCTTTCTACTATGTTACAAATTTTGTTTTCCCTGAAGGTGTTTCAATTCAGAATATCAATGTGTCTTCAATGGCTTTATTCCAAGCATGTATTGTAGGTTTAGTCCTAACAGCAGCTTTGGTATGGATTACAGAGTACTACACAGG